>CAIYPA010000544.1 GCA_903927965.1 uncultured Bacteroidia bacterium
TAAGAAATGCCCCGAACCAAACTTAGTGGAGGTATGTAACTACCAATCACGAACAGGTTTCTTATGCGTTGCTTTATTTGCCAAAGTTATCTGTTTTGAGGTTGGAGTTTCCCAACTTCCGATTACTTCGTGGCAAGAAAAAATCTGTTAAATTTTCGATACAAACTCAATCGACAACGCGTAATTTAACATCCTGATTATGTATTTTTTAACTTTATCAATCATCATTTTCTTAGTTTTCATTTCCCAAGCCTTTGGTAAACGAAAGGTTATAAAAACTTAATATTTTGACTGGTTGAAATATGCATGTCATTGGATCAGAAAAACAGATCCCAAAGGGCACCTTCAGATGCCTGTAAGCAGGATGATCTCCTGTTCGAACGAAACACAAGGGAGCTTCCGGGCCAAAACAAGGAGCAGCACCTGTCCCTTCGGTTATTCGCAAGAGAAAACCATCAAGAGAATATGGAGAAATTGAGTATTTTTGCGCCAATGAAACTAACTTTTGTGGCATTTAGCTAAAAAGAAATTAAACCCTTGTTATTGAAATGAGACAAACTATTTTGACCTCGATGATCGTAATGGGCTTACTATCATCCGTATTCGCACAAAAAATCCCCACAGAACTACAATCTCCTGAAATTGTATCACTTGGACGGATGCCAATGCGGGCCTCCGGCTTCGGATTCGAGAACAGGGAGCTGGCAAAAACCGGTGAACGTGAGAAATCGAATTACTTCCTTTCGCTGAATGGGACATGGAAATTCAACTGGGTGCAGGACCCACAAAAACGTCCGCTCGACTTTTTTGAACTGTCATTCAACGACCAGTCATGGGACAATTTCCAGGTTCCGGCGAACTGGGAGGTCAATGGATATGGTCTGCCAATTTATGTGAACCAACCTTATGAATTTACTGGCCAGGCGAAACGTGGTTCAAGGTTGAATCCCCCATTTGATTTTCCTGAAGACAATAACCCCGTTGGTTCGTACCGGAGGAAATTCACGATCCCGGAAAACTGGAACGGGCGCCGGGTTTTCATCAATCTTGGTGCAGTAAAATCAGCTTTTTTTATCTGGATAAATGGTAAAAAGATAGGATACAGCGAAGACAGTAAACTGGCTGCTGAATTTGACATTACCAAATATACCAAACCAGGGGAAAACCTTGTGGCATTGCAGGTTTACCGATGGAGCGACGGCTCTTACGTAGAATGTCAGGATATGTGGCGCATTTCAGGGATCGAGCGCGATGTATTCGTCTATTCGACTCCACTTCTCGATATCCGTGATTTCAAGATCCAATCCACATTGGATGCAACCTATATTAACGGTATCCTGAAAGCTGATATTGATGTCAACAGTTACCGGATCGACAAAAAAACGAACCACAGTAAACCGGATGTTTTCTCTGTGGAAGTTGAGCTGACCGATGCCAATGGGAACAGTATCTGGAAAGATCAGACAAATGGGAAGACTACCGTGCTGGGAAATTATTTCACACGGGTTTCGTTCAACAAGGAGATTCCTTCAGTATCAAACTGGTCGGCAGAAGTACCAACCCTCTATCATTTGTTTATGACTTTGAAAGACAAGGACAATACAGTGATTGAGGTAGTTCCTGTAAACGTTGGGTTTCGCTCCATTGAAATCAAGGACAACAATTTCCTTGTAAATGGCAAACGGGTTTTCCTCAAAGGGGTCAACCGCCATGAACACAATGCCACCAAGGGACATACCTTAACGAAGGACGACATGCGCAAGGATATGGAGATGATGAAAAAACTGAACGTGAACGCTGTCCGCCATTCCCACTACCCACCCGACCCCTATTGGATGCAGCTATGCGATGAATATGGGTTGTACGTTGTCGATGAGGCCAATATTGAATCGCACGGCCGTGGATATGATCTTGAATACAGTTTCGGCAACGATAAATTGTGGCGGAATGTCCAGTTGGAACGGATCCAGCGGATGTACGAACGCGATAAAAACCATCCATCGGTTGTAACCTGGTCGCTTGGAAATGAGGCTGGAAACGGTACAGTCATGTACGAAGCTTACGACTGGCTGAAAAAAACAGATTCCCGCCCTGTTCAATACGAACGTGCAGAAAATGATTACAATACCGATATGATTGTGCCACAGTACCCTTCGCCAGATTGGCTCGTAAGGTATTCGAAAAGCAACCCAACGCGTCTTTTGGTGATGAGTGAATATTCGCACATTATGGGCAACAGCCTCGGAAATTTCAAGGAATATTGGGAAGCAATCGAAAGCAACCCCAACCTTCAGGGTGGGTTTATCTGGGAATGGATCGATCAGTCGATTGATACTGTGAAAAATGGCAAACGGATCATGGCTTATGGGGGCGATTTCCCATTCAACGAACCGACCAATCAGAACCTTAGCGACAATAATTTTTGTGTGAAAGGTGTAGTGACGGCTTATCGTGGCATGACACCCATGGCAGTCGAAGTAAAAAAGGTGTATCAGCACATCAAAACCAAACTGAACGGCACCAACGAGCTGACAGTGACCAATGGATATTTCTTCCGAAATTTCGATAACATTCAGATTGATTGGAAGTTGCTTGAGAACGGAATCGAAGTGGAGAAAGGTGTTGTATCATCACTTGCAATACCGGCCAGTCAAAGTAAAACGGTTGTCCTTCCTGTAAAGACCAAACAGAAAGCCGGTTATGAATACTTCTTGAATGTTTACTATGATCTTAAAAAGCCGGAACCATTCCTTGAAGCAGGCCATGCACTTGCCTATGAGCAGTTTGAACTGAATTCACCGGTTCCCAAAGGCGATATCGCTGTTAAAGGCAAGCTGAATTCTTTGACCAAAGACGATATTTGCATCGTTACTGGAAAAGATTTTACAATGGCTTTCGACCTCAAGGCAGGGCTTCTCAAATCATACATTCTCAAAGGTGTGGCCATGCTCGTAAGCGGGCCCGAACCTTCATTCTGGCGTGCACCGACCGACAACGACATTGGCGCAGGATTCAACAAATCGATGCGGATGTGGCGGAACGCTTATCAGGAAGGGAAAATTATTGATTCTAAAGTTAATACGATCAATCCGGGTCAAATCGAAATCTTTTTCAGCAAAAACCTGGTTGATGGTGACGCGGTCATCAAACAAAAACTCACCGTTTATGCCGATGGTTCCATCAAAGTTGACAACCAGTTTGAGGCTATGAAAGGAAAATACAAAATCATGATGCGGATTGGCAACGACCTTCAGATGAACAAACAGTTCGATCAGGTGAAATGGTTTGGGCGTGGTCCGGGAGAAAGTTATTGGGACCGCAAAAGTGGATCTTTGGTTGGAATTTATAGCCAAAAAGTAAGCGAACAGTATTTTCCATATGCCCGTCCACAGGAGAGTGGCAACAAATCGGATGTACGCTGGTTCAGCATGACCAATAAAAAAGGGAGCGGATTGAGGTTCGAGTTTGCTGGTGAGCTTTTGAATTGTTCGGCACTGCCCTATAGTCTGGATGACCTTGATCCGGAAGCCGATAAGAAACAATACCATTCGGGCGAACTGGTAGCTCGGAACGAAACCTATCTGCACATCGATTTGCAGCAGTCGGGGTTGCAGGGTATGGATAGTTGGGGATCATGGCCGTTGAAGAAATATCAGATACCCTATGCAAATCAGCAATATAGTTATTGGATTAAACCGATCAGATAAAGAAGGACAATTATAAAAGAGACAAAATGATAAATGATTCTTCGGGGAAAATAGAAATTCAACACAGTAAATCCAAATTACTTTTATTGTTTATAGGTGCCGTGGCTTTTGCAGGGATTGGTTTTTGGTTTATAATTGTCAGACCGAAAATCGACCTTCCAATTTTAGGGGATCCGTCGATGGTTTTTATAACCGGTCTCGCCTGTATTGTATTCTTCGGGATCATGGGCTTTTTTATTTTCAACATTATGGGCGACAAATCCCCAGGACTTGTCATCTCAGATGAGGGGGTCTTTGACAACTCAAGTGCACTAAGTGTTGGACTTGTTCTCTGGACCGACATATTGGAAATCAAGGAAACAAAATTTGTTAACCAAACTTTCATCAGTTTGATCGTAAAAAATCCGCAGGTCTATATCGACAGGCAAACAAATGTGATCAAAGGGGTATTGATGCAAAAAAACTTTGATACCTATGGTACTGCAATCGCTATTTCTGCAAATGGACTGAATTGTGGCTACCAGGAACTTAAAGATACGCTCGACAAAAAATTCCTGGAATTTAAAGGCAATTTGAAGCAATAAGAAAAGCTGTTTAAAAACTTGTTTAGCAGCCCTTTGCGAAAATCAGCGCGATCTGCGGGAAAAACCAAAATATTTCCCGCTGATTTCGCTGATCAACGCAGAAACTTAATTTTGAAATGAGAAAATAATCCATGCATTAAGATTAAATCTGAATGACAAATCATTCATTAATTATATTTACTTAGTTAATGAATGAATTTTAATTCATAATTATAATATAATATTAGAAGAGTTTTCACCACCGTCCTAAATCAAATTTGCATTCTTTTGAACAATAAATCGCGGACGGTTTTGTGGTAGTTGGTGAAGACTTGCTCCAAGTTGAGCCTTCACTTTTTAGAAGAGCCTGGAAATGGATATTCCCAAAACGTTTTGTTATACTGTCTGTTGCAATAACTAATTGTTTCGGTTAACTGGTTGATTTTTTTAACTCTGATAATAGATATTTAATCCACAAAACTTTGATTTTTGCTTTAATTTCTGTAAATTTAATGAACTTTCGGAATGGGTTCAAAACCATTGCAGTTTGCATAGGCTAGAGCATAAAAAGTTTAAATAACAGTCATTCAGATCCAGGAGTTTCCTTAATGACTTTAAAAACCTTAAAGACTTAAAAGACCTTAAATTTTTATAAATGAAAGCAACTGCAACAAACAACAAGAATCTGAACAATAACCCACAAAACCTGGAGCCATTAATTCCACGCAGTGGCAATTACCGGAAGCTTTTCAGCTACCAGAAGGCGGAAGCTATTTTCGACATGACGTATTATTTTAGCCATAAATACCTTCAATGGGGCGACCGGACAATCGACCAGATGGTGCAAGCTGCCCGTTCTGGAAAACAGAATATTGTTGAAGGATGTGCAGCTTCTGCTACCTCTAAAAAGACGGAAATTATACTGATTGGGGTTGCCAAAGCGAGCCTTCATGAACTGCTGCTGGATTATGAAGACTACCTACGTACCAGGGAACAACGCCAATGGGAGGACGATTCGGTAGAACTGCTCAAAATGCGCGAACTTGGAAGAAAACACAACAATACAGGTTTTTATATGCCATTGGTGAAGACGCGCCCACCAGAAACCATTGCAAACATGGCGATTTGCTTATTAAAACAGACTGATTATTTGTTGTTTAATCAATTACAATCGCTTGGTGAGGATTTTTTGAAAAATGGTGGGATAAGTGAGCGTATGACAAAAATGCGCCTTGAGAGAAAGAAGTATTAGTTTACAAGTGATAGCCTCACTCAAAGTGAGACTATCACTAATTCAGCTATTTACTTTTAATATTCAAAGTATAGTCAAACGAAGTTGGGCCTGCATAGACCAGATATTGTTCGAGTGGCCGTGGCCCGCAACCCGCAGAACCGACACCCAAAGTTTTATGGCTGATGCACAATACAGTCGCACTGCTCTTTGGCAGATCAATCTTGTATTCAGGTATTTCAAGCTGCTCATCGGTATAAGGAAGCGCGGTAATCTGCATCAACTCCTTATCGCTGGTTACATGCAGGCTTGCACCGCCTTTCTGGAACAGGGTCGCCCATCTTACATCTTCATGGTTACCACAATCCATTGGTTTTTCATAAGGGGTTTGTTGCTGGGCAATTGTGCTGCCATAAACTCCTACATCGAAGCCTCTTTTGCGGTCGCTGTAATTCTCCATCGGGCCCCTTCCGAAGTAACTGATCTGATCGAGTTGTTTGTCCAACATCAATCTTACCCCCATCCGGCCAACGACCAACTTGGGATTATTAGAGTCGATCTTGTTGGAAGCAATAATTTTACCATCTCCGGTAACGGTATAAACGGCTTCATGGGTTACCACAAAGTCATTCTTCCCTTCACCTTTCAATTTGGCCAAAATCTGAACTGTTGTTGGATTAACCTGATTTACAGATGTTTCCACTACAGTCCATTTGAGTTCGCTCAAACCGTTTTTGGTCCAATCCCTGTAAGCCCACATATCGTCGTTTTTGTGCGGGGCACGCCACAGGTGCAAACGTGGACCACCTTGATTTGTCAGAAGGTCTTGTGCACCATTTTTCAATGATGTAAACGTTCCCAAAGTTTTGTCAAATACAACCGCAAAACCTGAGCCTTTAACAGTCACTTCCTTGTCGTTTTGGGTGAAGCTTACCGCTCCAGGCTGTGCAGCTTTCACCGTTGCTGAAACTTTAACAGGCACTTCAAACTGTTGGGAAGCAACTTCGAATCCCTTCCTGGCCCAAACTTTGTCGCTGTTCATTGTAAAAGAGATCCTTGCAAAATACTCTGCACCTGCTTTCGGGTTTGAAATCGTATAAGGAATTTTAACCACTTCCTCGGCTCCGGGAGCCATTTTGGGAACTGTCAACTTACCTGAGGAGATCACTTTCCCGTTTTCGGAAAGGCTCCACGAAGCAGTAAAATCGTCAAGGTTGATGAATTGATACTTGTTGCGGATTTTTACAGTTCCCTGATCGGCTGCATCAACAGCAATGCCAATCCATTGATAAGCTTTTTTCATCTCAGGATAGTGGGGCTTGGGCGAACGGTCGGAGAACACGGTTCCCTTGTGGATAAAGTAATGATCATTGGGGAATTCCCCGAATCCTCCACCATAGGCAATGATCGGATGCTTCGGATCGCGGTTGTTGTACAATCCCTGGTCCTGATATTCCCAGATGGCACCACCCAACAAAGAAGGGTATTTATCGAAAAGGTCGTTGTATTCGCCAATTGCGCCCATCGAATTGAACATGGCATGGGCATATTCGCAAAGGTAAAAAGGCTTCTTATAAGCAGTATCGGTCGCTATTTTCTCAACCTGTGCAGGATTTGTGTACATCCTTGAGTCGATGTCGGCAGGGTTTTTGGGGCTGATCCCAAACCTTTCGTAATGGACAAAACGGGTCGGGTCGATGGCTTTGATTGCCTCTTCGGCAGCCACAAAATTGGCACCAATGCCCCCACATTCGTTTCCAAGAGACCAAAGTATAACAGAAGGATGGTTTTTAAAGTTCTCAGTATTTGTCACATTCCGGCCAACAATCTGCCCTTTCATCCTTGGTTCATTGTCGAATTTGCCATCATAACCATGGCACTCCACATTGGCTTCTGCTACCAACCAGATGCCATACTCATCGCACAACTCATACCAGCGCGGATCGTCAGAGTAATGGCAGGTCCTGTCGTGGTTGCAATTCCCCTGTTTGATCACCTCTAGGTCGCGGATCATCTGGGCCTCGGTAATTGCATGACCCACATCTGGCCAATGTTCGTGACGGTTCACCCCCTTCAGTTTGATTGGCGTTCCGTTGACGAGGAACAAACGCCCCTTGATCTCAATTTTACGGATCCCCGTTTTTGACGAAAGGATTTCTGTGGAAGCAGCACCTTCGTTTAAAGAAATAACTGTGGTATAGAGTTTTGGTGTCTCGGCGGTCCATTTCCCAGGATTCGTTACCGGAAACTTTACAGAAAAAACTTGCTCCTCACCAGGTCCCAAAGCCGGTACTGCAACCTCAGCTTTTGCACCTGCAACGGGTTTGATCCCATCATATAGGGTCGCAACCAATTTTTGTGCAACGCCTTTTACAGTACCGTAATTTTTTATTTTGGCAGTTACATCGACTGTCGCATTTTTGTATTGTGAGTCAAGATCTGTTTTAATGAAATAGTCGCGGACGTGGGTATTTGGTGTGCTCCAGAACGTTACATTCCTGAAGATCCCGCTAAGCCTCCACATATCCTGATCTTCAAGGAAGCTCCCTGCGCAAAAACGGTAAACCTCAACAGCAACCATATTTTTACCAGGTTTTACATATTTGGTGATGTCAAATTCGGCTGCATTACGGCTGTTGATGCTGTAACCCACTTTTTCGCCATTGATCCAGAGGAAAAAACCCGAATCGACACCATCGAAAGTGAGGAACAACCGACGGCCATTCCAGGTTGCCGGAACTTCAAATTCCCTGCGGTAACTTCCAACAGGGTTACGTTCTTCAAACGCGGTGAAATTTTTTGGCGGCTCTGTCATCACATGGGGAAAATCTTTTTTAAAGATATAACCCGCGTTACGGTAATAAGGTGTGCCATAGCCCAATACCTGCCAATTGGAAGGTACAACAATTTCTTTCCATCCAGACACGTCAAAAGTTGGTTTGTAAAAATCGACAGGCCTGTACTCTGGGCGGGTAACCCAATTGAATTTCCATGGGCCATTCAACGACCGGCAAAACGAGGATGCATGGCGGTTGGCTTTGAGGGCTTCTGCAAGATTGCCATAGGCCATCAAAGTGGCATGAGCAGCTTCCTTGTTGATACCCAACATCTCGGGGTCTTCAATTTCAGAAGGGATAGGTGCGCCTACAACTGTATCGCCACTCATTGTGACAAAATTCTGGTTGTAGAGGAATCCCAGGTCCAACAAGGGAGCCTTTGCCGAAACCGGTTTTTCAGGTTCACTGCAAAATCCCGACAAGGCCAGGAAGGTGAATAAAACAAGATAAAGACAATTCGTTTTTTTCATTTCACTGTTAGTTTTTGATTCATTAAAAGTGGATTTTTAATCAGTCAAAGGTAAGTTTTACTTTTATTAAATTCCTATGAAAACCCATCAATAAAAAATGTTTAAAGACATAATTATTTGCAATTCTGTATATAATCCAAGAATCTTTATCCATTATTGATTAGATCAAGATTGAGACCACTTCGAAAAGTCTTCCTCTACTACAAAGACTCAAAAGGCATCACTAAGGATATAGTGTTGATATTATAACCTTTGTGAAAACTTAGTGCCTTAGTGGCATTTTTTGATTTTCTTTTCGGAGTGGATTAAAAATTTAGGTTTTATTAATATTAAATTCTATATTTGAACGATATTTCATACATTATATACATATATTATACTTATGAATGATATTTCATACAATGAATGGGTTTCGATGAGCGATAAGGCACTTTGCGCCTCCATTGGAAAGTTTGTCAGGCACCATCGTTTAAACCAGAACAAAACCCAGGATGAAGTTTCAGAAGCATCTGGCATCAGCAGGTCGACATTGAGTTTGATGGAACGCGGTGAAAAGGTGACCCTGAGCAGCCTGATACAGGTTTTGAGGGTACTCGATTTGTTGTATGTCATGGATGCTTTTAAGGTGACCAATGAAATTAGCCCCATTGAATATGCCAGGTTGCAGAAGAACAAACGGCAACGTGCAAGAAATCACGATAAAGAAGGAACATCTAAAGAAGAACCGACATGGTAGATTTTGCGGAAGTCAGGATTTGGGGCGAGTTTGTCGGGGCAGTGCGCTGGGACCCCGATCAACACCTTGCGAGTTTTCAGTACGACACCAAATTTCTGTCAAAAGGTTGGGACCTCTCCCCGATCAAAATGCCCATCAGGAACGGGAATAGGATTTATTCCTTTCCAGAATTGCGGCCAAATCGTGGTGATAGCTACGATACGTTCAAAGGGTTGCCAGGCCTGTTGTCGGATGCCTTGCCCGACAGATATGGCAACCAGTTGATCAATTCGTGGTTGGCACAACAAGGCCGGCCAACCAATAGCATGAACCCTGTCGAACAGTTGTGTTTTATCGGGAAACGCGGAATGGGGGCTTTGGAATTTGAGACAGCTTTGTTCAAGTCTGAAAAACAGGCTGTTCCAGTTGAAATAATAAGTCTGGTCGAAACTGCCCAAAGGATGCTTTCGATCAGGGAAGGTTTTGAAACCAATCTCAATGAGGATGAACAGAAAGCGATGAAGGATATCCTGAAAATCGGGACTTCTGCGGGAGGGGCTCGGGCAAAAGCGGTGATCGCTTACAATCCGAAAACCGGTGAAGTAAAATCGGGACAGGCCAGGGCACCAAAAGGCTTTGAACATTGGCTGATCAAACTCGATGGGGTTCACGATGCCCAATTGGGGGAGAGCAACGGTTTCGGAAGGGTCGAGTATGCCTACCACCTGATGGCCAAAGATTGTGGAATCGACATGATGGAGTGCAGGTTATTGGAGGATGATAGGGGTCTTGCCCATTTTATGACCAAACGTTTCGACAGGGAAGGGAACGAAACGAAACACCATATCCAGACTTTATGTGGCATCCAGCACTACGATTACAACAACATGTTGTCTTACAGTTATGAACAACTTTTTCAAACCATGAGGATATTGAAACTGAGTTATCCCGAAGCGGAGCAGATGTTCCGCAGGATGGTGTTCAATGTAATGGCAACCAACTACGACGACCATACCAAGAACTTCTCATTTAGGTTAAAAAAAGAGGGCAAATGGGAACTCTCCCCAGCTTATGATGTGTGCTACTCCTACGATCCCAACAGCATTTGGGTCAGTCAGCAGACATTAAGTATCAATGGAAAACGTAAAGGGATTATCAAAGCAGACTTAATGACGATTGCCGAAGCAAATAACATCAAAAAAGGGGACAAAATTATCGGGGAAGTAAACTCAGTGGTCAGAAATTGGGTGGATTATGCTGAAAAAGTAAAAGTAGCCCCAAGATTAAAGGATACGATCACAAAAACACTGAATGCACCAATCGATTAGATGCTATCTATTTACCTGAAAACCACTCCTTGAATTCTGTGACCCGTACCTTGCTGATCAATATCTTTTCGGCAACTTTCACTTTAAGGTTGATGGACAACCGGCTGTTGAAGTAAAAATCAACCTCTTTAATTGAATTCCGGGCAACGATAAACTGTCGGTTGGCCCTGAAAAAATCGACGGGATTGAGCATAGCAGCCAGTTCATCCAAGGTATTTTCGAGAACAAACGATTTTTCGTCATTGGTTTTGGCCTTCACCAAGGCATCCTCGATATGGATATAGGCGATGTCCTTCACCTGCAAAGGGACCAGCTTGCTCCCTTTGACCGGGACCAGAAAATGGGTCTTATAGGACTTATCTTTGCTAAACAAAGCAATTAACTGATTGATATCGGGTTGCGATTCCTGCGAACCTTTCAGCCTTTTCATCTTTTCCAAAGACCGCTCCACACCAACGTGGGTAATGGGTTTAAGAAGGTAATCGATACTGTTGACCTGAAACGCTTTGATCGCATATTCATCGTAAGCCGTCGTAAAAACAATGGGACAGGTGATATTGACATGTTCAAAAATAAGGAATGCCGAACCATCTGCAAGATGGATGTCCATAAAAACCAGATCCGGCTGGCTGTTTTCTCCAAACCACTCTACTGTAGACATAACGCTGTCGAGAACAGTGATCACCTGGATATTTCCAACTTCACTCAGCACGCTCTGAAGATGCCTTGCAGCAAGTGCTTCGTCCTCAATGATCAATGCCTTCATAATGATCTGGATTTGATTAGCGGAATCTTGACCCTGAACTCATTGTTGTCGCCCGAAACCTGCAATTCGCGGTTGCCAAGCAATTGAAACTGTTTTGAAAGATTGGCCAGGCCAATGCCTGTTCCCTGTTCAGGCGAAAGTTTCTTCTGAATACGATTGGTTACGGTAAGTATATCGTTTTCAGTTGAACATATATGGATAGTCAAAGGATTGCGCTTGCTGATCTCATTGTGTTTCACTGCATTTTCAAGCAAAGTCTGGACAGTAAGTGGTGGAAGCATCAGTGACAACTGTTCTTCTTTGATCTCTGATTTGATGATCAGGTTTGCATCATAACGCATCTTGATGAGAAACAGGTACGATTCGGCAAATTCCATCTCTTCACGAAGTGTAACCAATTGTTTCTCATTTCCTTGTAATGTATAGCGCAGTACCTGCGACAGATGGTCAACATACTGTCCGGCAAGTTGGGGTGTCTCTCGGATCAACGTTTTCAAAGCCGTGAGCGAATTGAACAGAAAATGGGGGCTCACCTGGTTTTTTAGCGATTCGAATTGGCTCTGAAGGCTTTCGATCCTGAGTTTTTCATTTTCCAACTCAAAGGTCTGCTTTTGATAAATCAGCCGCATGATAAAGATGGAGCCCAGGACGATGGCAGCGCTGAATAAATTCCTGAAAAGCAATTCGTCATGATGGCCCCTGAAATCTATCGGAGGAGGAGTCCCCATGTTTTTTAACAAGTTGATGATTGAAATCAATACAACAACCGACACAACTGTTAGAATTATCGACAAGGCAAGCTTCCCTGCTTTTATATTGTACTGTCTTTCATATGGTTTGATCAGATAATAGTTGAGCGTAAACAATAGGAAAGTTACCAAAAAAGTACCGGTCAGATCAAAAGCCGCGAGGTCAACATTAAATTTCCCACGCCCATGCTTATCGATTTCGTCAAACAGGGTAAACAGCACCAGTGGGAAATGCATGGTAAGCGCAATGATCAGCGACAGGAGAAGCGCGATACCGAAATATCTTTGTGTTAAAGTTGTTTTCATAAGCACCAAAGATAGTGAATGGGGGAAAGATAATCCAATAAAAAAAGGGTTGAAACTGAAAAAAGGATTGCCGAACCATCCATTTCTCAAAGTGAAGAATACAATTGCCAGTTTCGATAAAATCTATGGCAGGGTCTTGCATTATCTTTAATCCAGTTTTCTTACCTTGCGGGACTTATGATCATCCGGTACAACCTTATTTTAATTGAATTTCTATGTTTAATGTTACATCATTACCCATGAACATTTTGCCTCAAATTTCGATTGGTATGTCACTGCTTTTGCCGGGAATAAGTGCATTTGCACAAACAGCTCCGGCACATAAAATCAAACAACCCAATATCATCCTTATCTTGATGGACGACATGGGTTATGGAGATCTAAGTTGTTATGGTGCAACAGGATATAAGACGCCCAATCTGGACAGGATGGCGAAAACGGGAATCCGTTTTACGAGTTTCCTTTCGGCACAGGCCGTTTGCAGCGCATCCCGTGCCGGATTATTGACCGGTTGTTATCCCAACCGGGTCGGTATATCGGGTGCCCTTTCCCCTACTGCCGAAATTGGTTTAAACCCTTCGGAGACAACAATTCCTGAAGTATTAAAGCAGAAAGGTTACAAGACCGGGGCAATCGGGAAATGGCACCTCGGCCATCTTCGTCAGTTCCTGCCGCTTCAACAGGGCTTTGATGAATATCTTGGTCTTCCTTATTCAAACGATATGTGGCCGGTGTTTTTTGACGGGTCCCGGAATTTCCCTAAAGAATATGCACGAAAACTGGCTTTCCCCGAGTTGCCACTGATCAAAAACAACGACAAGATCAGGGAGATTAAAACCCTTGAAGATCAGTCAGAACTGACAACCATTTACACCGAAACAGCCGTTGATTTTATTAACCGGAACAAAAAGAACCCGTTTTTCCTTTACATGGCCCATTCAATGCCGCATGTTCCTCTCGCAGTTTCAGCCAAATTTAAAGGAAAAAGCAGTCAGGGATTGTATGGCGATGTGATCATGGAGATCGACTGGTCGGTAGGCGAGGTCATGAAGGCACTGGAAAAGAACGGGTTGTATAAAAACACCCTTGTGGTATTTACTTCGGACAATGGTCCCTGGTTGAATTTTGGGAACAATGCCGGTTCGACAGGTGGTCTGCGCGAGGGAAAAGGTGACAGTTTTGAAGGTGGTCAACGGGTACCTTGTATCATGAAATGGCCTGGCGTAATTGCAGAAGGTACAATTTGCAACAACCTCTCTTCAACGATTGACCTTCTTCCAACATTTGCGGCAATTACCAATTCCACTCTTCCCGCAAATAAAATTGATGGCGTAAATATTCTACCTCTTTTGCTTGGCGACGAAAATGCGAATCCAAGGGAAACTTTCCTTTATTACTACCGCAAAAACAGTCTTGAAGCAATTCGGAAAGGTACCTGGAAACTGGTTTTTGCACATCCCGGAAGAACCTATATCGGTTTTAAACCTGGTTCCAACGGATTCCCCGGACCTACCAATGAAAATTTTCAGCACGAAGAGGGATTATATGACCTCCGCCGCGATCCGGGAGAAAGATACGATGTAAAAGAGTATTATCCTGAAGTTGTGGCTGAGTTGAAAAAGCTGGCCGATGAGGCACGCCTTGATCTGGGCGATGATATCCAGCAGATAAAAGGGGCAAATGTTAGGGAAGTGGGGCATTGAAATTGTGGGAACCTCTACGACAGGTAAAAATAAAAAGGAAATAATTGAAATAAGGTGGAAATAAAGTGGAAATATTAATTCAAGACAATAGATGAAAAACTACAAACTGATTTTAGCTTCACTGGCTTTGACCAGTTGCAATGTTGCCCAAAAACCAGATCAGCTCTATTTGCCCAAACTTGATAAAAGCGGCAAACCACGCAATGTTGTATTCATCTTATCGGATGACCACCGGTATGACTATATGGGATTTGTTGGAAAAGTCCCATGGTTGAAAACTCCGAATATGGACCGCATGGCAAAGGAGGGGGCATACATTAAGAATGCATTTGTAACCACTTCCCTAAGTTCCCCAAGCCGGGCGTCCATTCTCACAGGCCTCTATTCGCATACCCATAAGGTGGTTGACAATTCGGCACCGCTTCCCGATGGATTGACATTCTTTCCTCAATACCTTCAGGCCGCTGGTTATCAGACAGCTTTTTTTGGCAAATGGCATATGGGAAACGATTCCGGTGACCCACAACCCGGGTTTAACCATTGGGAAGCTTTCCAGGGACAGGGGGAATACTACAATCCGCGGATCAATACAAACGGAGTATGGAAACAATACAAGGATAGCACTTATGTTACCGACTTGCTTACGGAACATGCCATCGATTTTATGAAAGGTCAGATCAAAGCCGATAAACCTTTCTTCGTTTACTTATCGCACAAAGGTGTTCATGATAGTTTCCAACCTGCTAAACGCCACAAAGGAATGTATGCCGGTAAAGATTTGGTGATCCCTGAATCTTTCAAAACTCCCTATTATGGGATAAAACAACTTCCAACGTTAGATCCCAAAACCAATAAAGCCGCAACCGGAAAAGAATACTATGGCGAAGATATGGCCCCAAATTGGGTAAAAAACCAACGCGAAAGCTGGCATGGCGTTGATTATTCGTACCATGGCCGCCCTTGGAAAGTTCAGGTCATCAATTATTGTGAGACGTTAATGTCTGTAGATGAAAGTATTGGATCTGTCCTTGACTTCCTGAAATCACAGGGACTTGAAGACAACACCCTTGTTATTTATATGGGCGACAATGGATTTGCATGGGGAGAGCATGGCCTGATCGATAAACGCCAATTCTATGAAGAGTCGGTCAGGGTACCCATGCTGGCAAGGTGTCCCGATTTGTTCAAAGGGGGTCAGGTCTTGGAGAAAATGGTCCAGAACGTTGACATTGCACCAACCATCTTATCCTGTGCAGGATTGGACAAAGCCAAAGAAATGGTGGGACAGTCGTTTATACCACTTTTGCAAGGGAAAGACATCCCATGGCGAAACCGTATCTTCTATGAATATTACTGGGAACATGAATTTCCTCAGACTCCAACCATGCATGGCGTCCGCACAGACCAGTACAAATATATCCGCTACTACGGAATTTGGGATACAAATGAGTTTTATGATCTGAAAAATGACCCCAATGAAATGCACAACCTGATCGATTCCCCTGCACTTCAGGACACAATCAAACGATTGAACCACGATCTGTACGATTGGATGGAATCAACAGGAGGTATGTACATTCCATTAAAACGTACCGAACGCCCACATTTTGACCATCGTAACAAAGGGAATTATTAAAATTTCACAACCATTAAATTGACAACCATTGGGAAAGATTACAAAAAAATTGGATAAAAGCTCAAAATTCAGTAAACTTGCACTATATTGAAAATAATAATATGACTATGATAACACTAAAGGTAAATATTGAAAATGAAGTCGACGCAAAGATTTTTGCTGAAATGATTGCGAATTTTACTTTTGTAAAGTCGGTCGAAATCCCACAATTAACAAAAACATATTCTGCCTTTCAAATAATAACAGATGAATTATTGCTATTACCACCTAAAAAGATAGGAAACCCATCAGATTATTGTGGAATTTGGCTAAATAAAGGTATAACAGACATTAAACAATTTAGAAATAGTCTATGGCAAAGAAACAAATAAACTATAAAATTGTGTGCGATACCAATGTCTTTATAAATTATTTACAAAAGGAAGAACAAACGGTTTCAGCAATAGTAAATATTGGAAATGACAATGTTGTAATGCCTATCATTTCAGCATTAGAACTTTGCAAGGGTACTGGAAATAAAGATGAACTAAAAGAAATTCAGGAATTTATAAATTGTTATTCTTCTTTGCAATTGAATACCAAAGGTGTGGAATTAGCATTAGAATTGATTAAGAAATACCATCTTGCTTATAATTTAGGATTAGCAGATGCATTAATAGCGGCTTCAGTCATAGTTGCAGATTTACAATTGTTTACATTTAATGTTAAAGACTTTGATTTCATAAGTGGGTTGAAACTATATTTTCCACCAAATTTGAGCAAAATAAAACGAAAAAAGTCTTAAATAGAAGATGAAATTTTGTGCTATTAAGTTTTGAAATAAAAATAGAAAAATATTCAACACCTCATCACAATAGACATAATAATATACTGATTATGAAAATCTGGGACCGGTATGTACACTACTATTTGGAACATTTTTCTTCTGTTCAGACAGAAAAGGAAGATGGATTGCCATATCTTAGGGACAAACTGTTTGTTTCGATTTTGCTTGTAACGTTTCCTTTGTGCTGTTTGGCTTATGTTCCAAGTATCATCACTTCAATTATCACGATTAAATATGTCATCGGAGCTTTCGATACATTGACCTTGCTGCTTTTCCTGGTGATCTTCCTTGTCAGGAATTTAAGCCTGAATGTCAAAAAAGTGGTTTTCTCTGCAATTTTTTACATGCTATCTGTTGTCCTGCTCATTTATATGGGCATGCAAGGACCAGGCCTTATCATTCTTCTGTGGATTTCTGTTTTAATTACCCTTTTTCAAAGCAAAAAGGCGGGTTTGATCTCCGCTGGTTTGAATGCCTTTCTTATTATGGTTATGATGGCA
>CAIYPA010000545.1 GCA_903927965.1 uncultured Bacteroidia bacterium
ATATCGGTCATCCTGAAATTGTACCCGCAATCGTCAAAATCCTGCCACCAGAATTTCTTTCCTATCGGGAATTTCTCATCGTCAAGTTTGCAATATTTGGTGCTGTTTCCGTGAACACGTGTACAATGGGATCGATAAAGGGAAATCCGTTCATAAATATCCGTATCATTTGTAAGAACAATCCCACCTTCGCCAAGCGTGGAGATGTTCTTCTGCTCATGAAAACTGAAACAGCCTGTTGCACCGATCGTTCCAACTTTTTTCCCTTTGTATTCGGCACCAATCGCATGGGCAGCATCTTCCACAACCGAGAAATTGTGCTTGCGTGACAGGGCCATGATCTCTTCCATTTCGCAGGGTTGGCCATAAAGATGGACAGGAATCACTGCTTTTGTATTGGGCGTGATCTTGTCTTCGAGCTGATTTGGATCGAGGTTGTAGGTAACCGGGTCAATGTCCACAAAATCGACTTCGGCACCCAATGTTACAGGAGCTGCAGCAGTCGCAATCCAGCTGACAGGTGTCGTCAGGACACGTTCACCAGGTTTAAGGCCAATCCCGATCATCGAAAGGAAAAGGGCCGAGGTGCCATTGCTGACCACCCTTGCATATTTCGCACCCGAATATTCGGCAAACCGTTTTTCAAATTCGATGCACTCATCACCACTTGTTGGGGCATTGTTGCGCAAAACCCTCAACACAGCCTGTTCCTCCTCAACACCATATTTTGTCCCGAACTTGATCTCAAGATCGTATTTTATACTAGCCATTGCTATTTATTTTTTAAAGTTTAATGTCAAATCCAGACCTTCGGTCAAAGAAAGCATGGGTGTTTTTAATATCCTGCAAGCCAATGAATTGTCCATGGAGGCATCGTTTGCACGTGGGGCACGACCCGGCATTGAATTTGAATCTGTTGAAACAACCAGGTTTAGGGGGATTCCTACACTTTCAGCAATTTGCAAACCCATTTCATATCTGGTGAGCCTTGAATTTCCCGAAAGGTGAACAATGCCACCAAAATCGTTCCCAGCCAATTCGACCAGGGCGGCACCCAAAGTGACCACGTCGATTGGTGTGCGGATTTCGTTCGCCGGAAATTTGATGGGCTCCTGCCTTGAGGATTTATCGAGCATATCGGCCAGGAACGAGTTCCCCTTCCCATATACAGGCAAGCCCATTACCAATGCCAACCGGGCAACAACATTCTTTGGCGAAGCAGCCAAAACCATTTGTTCGGCTTTGACCTTTGTATCGGCATAAACGTTGATGGGATGAGGTTCGTCAGTTTCTGTGTAATGTCCGTTTATACCATCAAAGACCGAGTCGGTGGAGCAAAAAACGAGTTTGGAACCAAGTGATTTGCACAATTCAACGATGGTTTCTGTAATTTCAACATTGATCCTTTTTCCCAGTTCGGGATCGTTCTGACAAATGTCGATATTGGCAATTGCTGCCGTGTGGATCACTGCATCCGGTTTGATCTCATTGAAAAGTGCGGCCACCTTTTCCTTCTCCAGAAGGTCGAAATGATGTGCGTGAATTTCAATTGGTAATCCCGGAACTTCAGACCTGGAAATGCCATGGACTTCCCAATCTTTATTTGCCTGAGCAACCACGCTTCCTGCAACAAATCCACTCAATCCAGTAACTAATAGTATCATAGTACTTTAACCTAATCATTTAATAATGCTTTGAGAAACTTTGGATCGCAGCAATTTGGTAGTACTTATTTTTTCGCCACGAAGACGCAAAGACTCAAAGGTGCACAAAGGAAAGACAGATAAAATTGAATTTATGATAGAAAATTCACCAAAGATTATTAATCCTTGATGGGGTTGACCACCACATCATCGATTAGAAAAAGGTCGGGTTTTTCCGATTTTCGGTCACTTCCGGGTGTTAAGGTTACTGTTGCGCCCACACCAAACCGTTTGCCGGTCCTGAAAATTAACCGTTGAAAAGGTTGATAATTATTTGGTTTCATCAAATAGGATTTGACTATAGTCCCATTTAATGTAATTGTACAAAAACCTGTCCGGCTGTCGGCCTTTATCAAAATATCAATCCATTCATTGGGTTGATAATAACCCATATCATGCAGGTTTCCTTTCCCTGAAAACAAAACTTCATCT
The DNA here is from genome assembly GCA_903927965.1 of uncultured Bacteroidia bacterium. Classification (GTDB taxonomy): domain Bacteria; phylum Bacteroidota; class Bacteroidia; order Bacteroidales; family Prolixibacteraceae; genus JAAFHB01. The sequence continues at coordinate 2,136 of CAIYPA010000545.1, forward strand.
TCGTTTTGCAAGTTAATCTGGAACAATTGGTTGCCATCCGAATCGGCCATTTCTGCTTCAAAGTAAGCCCCTGACTGCCTGGGCCGTATCCGGAATTTAGCTTCGATGACTGGGGTTGTGGGGAAAAGCCGCATAGCCTGGGCATGTTCGACCGGATCGCCATCTTCGAGCGAAAGGCATTTGTTCTTTGGATTTCCGGGTTCTGTTAAGATCGAAACAGGAGCCCATTTGGGTGAGTAAATGTTCCACCCTTCCACAATTTTTCCCAATGGAATGGATTGAAATTCGTCTTTCGGATATCCCGGAAGTGCTGACCTGACCGGCAAAGGAATCCGCGAAAGCCAGATGTCCTCCTTGTTCACGCTGTAAATCAGCCATAATGCATTGTCTTTCAAGCTATGGTCAGTTGACCACTCGGGTATTCCGCGGACATACTGGTAACCGGGATCTTTGTACAAACCAGGATACCTAAGCGGTGAAAACTCCCCATGGACAACACGCATCTCCTTAAAATGGGATCCATCATCGCCCTGAACGACAACAAGCGGAAACCGTTTCGAGCGGTTGGGATCGGGGTTGTAAGCCAAAACATAGCGGTCATCATTGGTCTTTTGGCCCCAAACCTTGGCGGAACCTGCAGTCAGCGAAGTTGGCAGCAACGGCTCGGACCACTTTTTCCCGTTGTCGTCAGAGGTGGTGGCAAACCCCATTTTAGACAATCCAACGATCTTCCCATCTGCCCTGTGATAGAAACAAAACGCTTTCCCGAATTTGAAAGATCCTTTGTAAGGCGGGGTCTTTTCGTGCCAGACCATTTTTCGGTCGCCCAGAAAAACGCCATAATCCTGCTGTTCGAGCAGCATATTATTGGAAACAGCTTCACGACAAGCAGTTACAAAACCCTTATCTTTTGATGTTTCAAACAAGGGTGCGGTTCCTTTGGATGGGTTCACAAGAATATAAACCGGTCCCAGTTGATGGTTTGACTTGATTTCGCGAACCTGTAGAATCGACTTCATGTCTTCGCTGATCTCGCTTGCGTTGTTTTTTGCAACACAAAAAGATAGCATCCGGTCGTTTGAAGCCCGAAAGAAATAGAACCTGCATGCCCAGGCAGATTCGCGCGGGAAAAGATCGACCGGGTTTGTCCAGGTAATCCCATCAGGGGAAGTGGCATAAACCACCTTTGACGGTAGGCGGTCCTCATCTTTCAGGGTCATGTTCCAGGCGGCATAGTATTTCCCTTTCCAGATCGCGAGGTCCATGTGGTGGGCGTAAGTCCAGCCGTCACCATCGGCTATTTCCGCGTTATCGCGGGTCGAGCGGAACAACTGGAGGTTAAGGACACCTGGTTGTGGGGAGAGTCCACCATCTGGCAGATTCAGGTTTAACCTGAGAAGTTCCTTATTGTCGACCCATATCACAGAATCTTTCTTTTCAGAATTTAAATGAACCGTCGGATTGCCACCCTTCGATGTTAAAGGATTGGACATCATCAACAATGCTATACCCATAAATATCAATAAGATAATATTCGTTTTCATCTGAAGTGAGATTAATTGCATTCAGTATAACAATTGAAAGGATAATTGTATTTAAAAGTTTAACCGCTACGCGGTACCATATTTTATAACATGGTGGTTCTACAATACTGTAATCGCTACGCGATATAGTTCGATTATCGCATTTTGATTACGCTAATTTTCCCTTCCCGAATCTGATAAATCTTTTCCCTTATTTCATCCAAAGAGCCTATCAGGATGTAATATTCATATTCGTAAACGCAATTCTTAGTCAGGGTCTCCTTCTTGACCGGTGCAATGTAGGAGGTTGAACCATCGGCAGCCTCCTTCCCGGGAACGCCGGACAATCCGGCCAGAAAATTGACACATCGTGGATTGTAAACCCCCATTCCCCAGTTGTTCTCATCGACAAATGCCATCCAGTTTTCGGAAACATCCTTGTAAATACCCCAGAAACCGCTCGACAGGTTTTTCACATCGAGCTGTTGTACAGGAGCTTTTGTAAAAGGGGTACTGCCCATGTAGGTGAACAATTTCTTTAACGCCGAAATCGGGTAAACTGCCGGAAGCTCCTGGTCGCAAAGGATACTGTCGCCATAAATCGCATCTGTCCGGTGAACAGTAAGACGGTTTTTGACCTTCAGGATGCTGCCTTCCAAAGTTGTCCATTGCTCCATCTCTGCTTCCGCCGGACGGTTGTTCATGTCCCACTGCATTGGGATACACTTCACATACAACGACTTCCTATTTTGTTTCCATTTGAGGATCCTGGCCCGGTTGCGGAATGCGTCACCCACCTGGATCGGATTCCAACTCCATGGCGACCAGTTTTTGGCCTGTCCGTCAGCTTTGCGGTCGAGGCTTTTACCGGCATAGTACGATTGCTGAATGTACCTCCCCTCATCGGCAATGTTGACCACGCTTCTGCCAGACCCCGAAAGTGAAAGGTAGGAGATCGCCCCGCCTCGTGTCAGGTCGAGCTTTAAGGTCAAAACCCCGTTGTCGGCGACAAGTTCCATAGGTGGCTGGGGTTTTGATTTTGCAAAGGTTTTGCCATTCAAAAGAGAGCCAGAAAGTACAATCAGGATTAAAACAAGTATTTTCATATTTCAATAGAATCTCCTGTAAAGAATATGATAAATCTTCAAATTTAAAAATAGAAAATTGACCTTGTTTAAAGGAAATTATGCAATCGATAAACAAACTTTCGGATGCAGTGTCCCGGTGACTTGGAGCAACTGCCCGAAAGAAGATTGAACGCTTTCCAGTCACCCGGACACTAAAACAAGGTTTAAACGTTTAATTTTGTAAAAATCGCGATTGCCAACTTAATGTCCCTCTCAACGCACTTGAGTAAAAAACCAATGAAAACCAAAACCGTCCAGGTTGCAAGAAATTAATCTTACCTTTGATATTCAAAATGTGCCAAAGAACGATTACCATAAAAGCCTTGCGTGGTTTTTCCAATATAATAAGAGCATTCTTTTATAATAATCTGTTTATCAAATATATGACTGAATCATCTAAAATATAATACTATGAAAATCAAATCGCTGTCTTGTTTTTATGTTTTTAAAAAGGTTGTCATTGCTGTACTGATGTTTGTGTCGATGAGTTTCTTTCCTGTTAAGTCCCAGGTAAAATATTTACCTACAGACGATCGTAGCGAAGCAGGCATGGGAATAGAACGGGTAGCCAGGTTTTTTACACCTGCCTACGAAACCAAGCCGGCACAAAAAGAGGGTGAAATCAGATGGGTACAGATTGATTTGGGAGCGAAGAAAAAAATAGATGGGATTAAGCTTTTACCCAGAGTAGTCCCTTGGGGTTATGTAAGTTCTGAAGGATTCCCGGCACGCTTCAAAATTGAAGTGTCGGACGATCCTGAGTTTAAAACGCCGATCATGTACGAAAACCAGACCCGAGAAGATTTTATTGATCCTAAAGATGCGGTCGTTACATTTTCCGGTAAGGAAGTCACGGCAAGGTATGTGCGGTTAACAGGAATTAGTCTAAGACAAAAGCGGTTAGCCATGACAAAAATAATGGTTCTGTCGGATAGCAAGGACATCGCAGAAGGATGCCCTGCCTCCGATTCAGTGTCAGGAGATCTTGGAACCAACCTTTTAACCCGCCCTCCACGCCCACAGGGAGAGGGTGTCATTACAGACAATCCAGATAATATAATCTCTTTGGATAAATGGAAACCGGTAGAATATAAAGCACAAGCCCCGATAGGAGGATTACAGTTGGGTGACGGTCTTTTTAAGAAAACCATGGAAAACAATATCAGTTACCTTATGAATTCTTTCACTTTCGATGAACTGACAAGAAATTTTTATTTGAAGGCAGGAAAACCTGTCAAACCATTGGAGGAGAGACTTAATAATTTTTGGTTTGTCGATTTGCCCGGACAAGAAGCTGGTCGCTTCCTGATGGGTGCAGGGAATACCTTGCGATGGATCGAAAACCCTGAAATGAGGGAAAGACTGGACCGGATAGTTGATGTGATAGATGAATGTAAAGAACCGGATGGTTATATTATGGCCTATCCAAAGAAGAAGATTTTTTCAGGTGAATATGGTGCCTATACACGATCGTGGGTTACACACGGACTCATTGAAGCGGGATATGCAGGGAACAGGAAGGCATTTCCCCTGCTCCGTGGTTTCTACGACTGGTTTAACACGTCGTGCTATCTGCCGGAAATGCTTAGGCGGGCCGGGCAAGGCTCGCAGGGGATCATACCCAGCACCCGGATGTATTTCACTCCAGTGGGAAAGCCAAAAGATATACAGGTAGTGCAGCAATATTTTCAGGAGAACTACTGGATGGAACAAATGGCAAATAGGGATGAGAAGGCAATCTGGTTATATCCTTACGACAGGCCACATAATTATCTCTTAACGGCAATTGAACCCTATCTGGATTTATACCGGGCAACCGGAGCAAAAAAATACCTTGATGCCGCAACGGGCGCCTGGGATTTATATCACAACAATTGGGAACATGTAGGCGGCTCAATTGCAATATGCGAGGGTACTGAACTTTATCCCCCTAAATCATATTTTTTACACCGTTCAACCGGTGAGTTGTGCGGAAGCGTTTTCTGGGCTTTCCTGAACCAACGGTTCCATTTGTTAAATCCGGAGGAGGAAAAGTATGTTGCCGAAATTGAGAAATCCATCTATAATAATTTAATAGCCAATCAGGTAGGCGATAAAGGGATTCGTTATCATTCTGTTCTGGCTGATCATAAAGATGTAAACAACCGTCAACCATTCAGTATGAGTACGTGCTGTGAAGGGCAGGGGACAAGAATGATAGGCGCAATACCGGAATTCATTTACTCTATTGCAAAAGATGGGATTTACGTTGATCTATATGCACCTTCTACCATAAAGTTTACAACTCAGGGTGGAACAATGTTGTTGAAAATGGTTACCGGATTCCCCTATGAAAATAAAGTGCAGCTAACAGTAGATGCCAGGGAACCTTTACGATCAAAGATCAGGATTCGTATTCCTTCATGGGCATCGGAGAAAATGGCTGTCTTGGTAAATGGCAAAAAGATAGTCGCAGGTGATCCTGGAACTTATGTAACACTGGACAGACAATGGAAAAATGGAGATGTCCTTTCTTTCACTCTGCCAATGAATTTCAGGATGACCAAATATGGGGGAGCAGAGCTCAACCCAAAGCATGAACGTTATGCTTTGGAATACGGTCCGGTATTAATGGCCTATGTTAACATTAAAGGACAAAAAGAGAATCTTGACCTTACCACAAGTTCTTTAAAATTGATAAAAAGTCTTAAGCCAATTATCGGTAAGCCTCTCCATTTCAGCATTGAAGGGAAGGCCGATTTCCAATACATGCCCTATTTTGAAGTTCAGGATGAGCCTTTTACTTGCTTCCCTTAAACTGGAAAGGGATAGCGTCACAATTTTATTGTTTAGCTGATAAAGGATTACTGGAATTTGGCAAATCCATTTCCGAATATCCAACAGATGAAAATCTCGTGCCATCGGTACGAGAAATTTCATGGAGCAAACATCTTGTTCCTAAAAAGCTCAAGTGAAACAGAAGATTATATATTATTTTACGAGTAGGAGGAATAACCTCACTTTAGGTTAAGGTAATTATGGTTAAACATTGACTAAAAAGAAAATAAATCTATAGGAGATTATTGTATTTGAAAAATTGGTTACTTTTAATCACTTTTTATAGGAAAAGATGAAATATTTAAAGTATAACTCTTTAAAAATGAAACAATGTCAGATTCAATTGAATTTATTAAATCAGAATGGATAGATATTCATCACTCCCGTCAACAGGATTGGCAGATCCTCCTTTTACTTATTGGAAACTTGACTGCCTTAATAGTAAAAATGGAAAAAGACGAAGGTTCATATGTTATTGTTTTATTGATTACAGGGTTAATTATTGATTTAATCGGATTTTACATCGCAATCGCTCATATGATTTTATTCAAGTCCAAATTAGAAAAAATTCTACTTTGTGAGAATAAACTTGATTTTGCAAATTCCTTAGGATTTGATTTTAACTTTAAAAGTGCAAGAATTTCCGTACAACAAATGATTATGCTAATTTATTCATTGATATTTAGCGTTCTAAGCTCCTGGCTGATTTATCGGTCATCAACATGTATTTTCGATCCTTTTGTGTACTTCATTGTGGGTTTCGCGTTATTTATTGGGTTATCAATCTTGTGTATTTATAATGAAGCTTCTTTATTAAGAAAACTGATAGTGAAACCTTCCAAATCAAATAATTGCAAAAAATCAGGCCTAATCTATTATGCTTCAAATGATCAAATATATAAGTGTTTGCTAGAACTCAATGAAAAACCATTAAAACTCATTGCTCCATCATTATTTGAGAATGAGTCAGAATGGAAGGAAGAAGAGTGGTCTTTTAAAACTATTCCTAAATTAGTAAAACCCGTATTGTTAAACGCAATGGATAATTTTCAATTTTCTGTCGCTGATCAAAACTCAAAGCAAGAAAAACATTGTCATGAATCCACTCTGGAAATTTATATTTCAAATTCTCCAATTACTGTTACTCATGACAATTCAGATCATGTAGAAACCAGTGGAATAGTTATAATTCCTCCTGGTACTCCTCATTTTGTATCATTAACTGGGGTAACTTATGTATTCCAAGTAAGTTTAAACTCGTCTAAAATATCTAATGATAAAATTATTCACCATAATAACTGATAAGTTGAAACACTTTACATTGTCAAAGAAATTGTCAATAGAATCCATGAATATATGCGAATTTTCGACAACCTATTTGTGGTACAAGGTTCAATTCTATAATGAAAATCATGCAGATACAAATCTCCAGCCATTGATTGGAGAAATTTGCTGGCCAAAGTATCTTTGCAAGAAATCAGTCAAAAGATGCTCCAGTTTCTAAACTCGCAACAAACTACTTAAAAACCAATATACTATGGATGTTATTATTGAAGCAATTTCAAAACTACTCTGTTTCAGTGCTTTTTTCCAATTAATTGGGTTTAGTAAAGAAGTGAGTGACGGATTGTCCATACTTGTTTCGGCTATTTTGATATTTTTGGTATTGACCTGGACTAAAAAACTTTATGAAAGATATTTAAGATCAAAAGCCGCCAAAGATCTGGCTCCATATTTTGACTATCAGAAAGTAAAGCAATCACGCGACTTGTTCATCCCAACACGGTTCCAAAACCATTCACCTTCTGCAGAAGAAGAGCCGGGTTTCAGTCACCAATTTGTTTCAAGGAGTGCATTGATCCCGCACTTTCTAAATGCTGTTTTCGATGAGAAGAAGGAAACCAACAAATTTTACCTGATCCTTGCCGATTCGGGGATGGGGAAGACTACCTTTATGATTAACCTCTATTTGGCTTACAACTCTTATTTTAATTTTGGGAAATATAAGATTAAGCTCTTCCCCTTCGGGGATCACCGAATTATTAACCGAATTGAGGAAATATCCAAAAAAGAGGATGAAGTAAAAAATACTATCCTATTGCTAGATGCTTTCGATGAATACAAAGGGTTAATGTCCCCACAAGATCCTGATGGATTGACAGATGATGAACGTTTTCGCAGGTGCCTCGATGAAATTGTGGAACTGACCAGCGACTTTAGAGAAGTCATCATCACAAGCCGGACCCAATATTTTCCAGGACAGGAAAACCAGGCTTATGAACTCAAGATCCCAACTTTTGACGAAAAAGGGTTCCACACGCTCGCTAAATTGTACCTTTCACCATTTGACAACAAAGAGGTGAAAAAATACTTGTGCAAAAAATATGTCTGGTTTGCATTCTGGAACTGGAAGAAAAAACGAAAGGCTTATAGAATTGTTGAAAATTCCCCCAAACTAATGGTACGGCCAATGCTGCTTGCCTACATCGACTATCTTGTTGAAGGCAACCAAACATTCACGACAACCTATCAGGTTTATGAAACATTAGTCTTTAAATGGTTAGAGCGCGAAGCCAGCAAACGCAAATATGAAACTACTTCCCGCGAAAAATTCAAAAAGGATTTATATGAATTTTCGATATTGGTTGCTCAGAAAATATACTTCCTGCACAAGCAAACAGGAAACTTGAGCATTGACAAAGAAACTGCATCTGACTTGTGCAAACTAAACCACCTTAATCTTCAGGATTACGAAATTACTGGGCAGTCGCTACTGACCCGTGACATCGCACACAACTGGAAATTCTCCCATAAGTCGATTCTGGAATTTCTCCTTGCAAAAAAATGCATAGAAGATGGTAATTTTTTAACAAAATTCGAATTTCCAGGGATGGACATGGTGAAAGTATTTTTCATTGACGTAATTCTTCTGGATTTTAAATTAATAAAAGGAGGTACTTTTGCTTTTAACTATCATTATCCCGTTACTATAAATGATTTTTATCTATCAAAATATCAGGTAACACAAGAAGAATATGTGAAAATTACAGGCAAAGCAAATCCATCCCAATTTAAAGATAACAATAAAAACCCAGTCGAAAATGTGAATTGGTTTGACGCCATATCCTATTGTAACCTACTAAACGGTAAAGCAGGCTTTTCAAATACCTATGATAATGAAGGGCATTTATTGGACATCGATGGCAAAATTACCAACGATATTAATAAAGTTAAAGGCTTTCGTCTGCCAACTGAAGCCGAATGGGAATATGCCGCAGGAGGTGTTTCGGCAAACTTATCTACTAATTTCGCTGAATGGGCAGGAGCTAACTCAAAAAGAAAATTGGAAGATTTTGCATGGTACTCAAAAAACAGCGAAGGGAAAACTCATCCGGTAGGGCTTAAAAAGCCGAACCAGCTGGGATTGTACGATATGAGTGGAAATGTGTATGAATGGTGCTACGATTGGTACGACGATTATAGTAAATGGCCACAAACCAATCCAATAGGCCCATTTTCAGGTCAATATCGTGTTTTGCGCGGTGGCTCATGGTTCGACAACGCTGACTGTTGCATTGTTATTTATCGTAACTATAGCACTCCACATACCGAGTTGAACCGCCGTGGATTCCGCTTGGCATTCTCATTGTAGTTCACTATTGAACCCTGGAATAGGTTAATCAGAAAATGAATGGTCGTGCAGCAAAGGTCAAGTGCAAAGGAACACTATTTAAAGAGCTTGGTGCCTATGTGTTTATAAAAAACTAATGCATAGGCACATATATATTTTCAATAGATTTTGTATTTGGGGTTATTCTTATTCCTTACTTGTATTCCTTCATAAAAACCTTAGTTTTGCCACCACAATTTTTAATGCTCTGGATGCTAAACTTGAAACAAGACCCTAAATTGAAAGGATGACGTCACGTGTTGTAAAAAGAAAAAACAGGATTGGAGCCTATGCCATTGTAATTGTAACAGTTACATTAGCTATATTCCTGATTGATAAATTGGCAGGGCCCAATTTGGTCGCACCGGAGGGGGTTGAAATCAACAAAAAGGATTATCCCGTCACAGGCATCGATGTTTCGGCGCATACAGGGAAAATCGACTTTGCCAGGATCAGGAAGCAGGACATCGATTTTGTATTTATCAAGGCAACGGAAGGTGCTTATTTTGTGGATGCCAATTTTGAAACCAACTACAGAAATGCAAAACTAAACAACATCCCTGTTGGGATATACCATTTTTTCAGCTTCAATGTAAATGGAAAGGAGCAGGCGAACCATTTTTATGTCAACCTGATCGGCAAAACACCGGGACTCCCCTATGTGTTGGATATCGAGGAGTGGGCCAATCAATATGATATTTCCACCGATAAGGTGATCTCGGAAATCATGTCTTTTATTGCGGTCCTGAACAGTAAAGGTTCACATAAAATCATCTTCTATTCCAACGAAAGCAGTTACGAAAAATACCTGAAAGACCACTTCGATGGGTATGACATCTGGATCTGTTCGTTCAAGAAAGCACCGGACCTTGACCGTAAATGGACCTTCTGGCAATATTCCCACAAGGGAAAGCTCGATGGCGCAAAAGGTTGGGTTGACCTGAATGTTTTCAATGGCAACATGAGCCAATGGGAGAAGTACATGAAATAGCACTGCTCAAATTGCTTTTCAATCGGAAGAAACTTGGAAAAATGGCCTACATGACATAGCGTCAAAAGCCCCAAAAACGCTAACCTATTCTTTAATAGATCGATGTGGACAAACTACCCATCGCAATTAATTTCAGTTGTCCACTTTTTGTCCTACTCCGAAATTACCCCATCCCTTTAATCATTTTTAGCTTTGCGCTTTGGGAAATACCCTGTAGCAATGTTTAAACAATTTTTACACCGATGAAGAAGATCCTATCGCTTTTGCTTTTGACGACCCTACTTATTTCCACTTATCAGGTAATAGGTCAGGTTTTGATAACCCCTGATGGAAGCATCAAAGAGGTTGTTGGTGCAGCACACACAGCACCAGAGTGGAAGTTTTATGCTGATGCTGGAGATCGAATCAATTTTGGTGCTTGCGGTTCTGAAGAATTTCTCTACATGTACCTAACAACAGAGGCAGGTTCATATGTCGCATTTGCTATGGATGGTTGTAGTAAAGGGTGGGGTCCATACCTGGATTGGACTTGCCCTGCTTCGGGTTTCTACATTATTTCTTTAATGGATCCGGATTATGATTACGGAAAGATCTTTTTTATTACAACATTGACTTATCAAAGAACCTATTCTGCGGGTTTTCCAAATTCCATTTCAGGAAATGCCGGAGTAGCAGGAGCAACCCTGAGTTTTACTGCCGGTACGCCAAAAACTGCAACTTCCGATTTGAACGGAGACTATACTTTGGGAGTCTCCAATAACTGGAACGGATCTGTAACCGTAACAAAAACCGGTTTTTTGATCACTCCTGCCAGTAAAACCTACACCAATGTAACGACCAATATCCCTGCCCAGAATTATAGTGCAACTACGATTAATTATACCATTTCCGGAAATGCAGGTATTGCCGGGGCAACCATGAGCTACACCGACGGCATTACCAAAACAGCAACCGCCGATGACACAGGGAATTATTCATTGGTGGTTTCCTATAATTGGAATGGAACTGTCACCCCAACGAAAACGGGTTACTCTTTTTCAGCCTCTAAAACTTATACCAATGTTCTGGCAGACAAGACTGGGGAGAATTATACGGCTACAGCAATTGCCCCCGAAATTGATATAAAACAAAATGTTACACTGATTACAGACGAAAGTGGCAGCTTTGATTTAGGTTCCATTAACTTTGGTTCCGGCGTGGATATTGTATTTACAATTGAAAACTCAGGCTCGGCAGCTTCAACACTTGGAAGTTTCAGTTTGACCAATACAGCAGATTTTTCTTTAGTAGGGGTTACTCCATCAACAGTTGCCAATGGAAGTTCTGTGACGTTTACTGTCCGCTTTATGCCGGTTTCGGAAGGTTTAAAGAGCTCATCAATCTCTTTTAGCAATCAGGATTCCAACGAAAATCCCTATAATTTTACCCTAACTGGCACTGGCGTTGTTACAGCCCCAAGTGCTCCAACTGCAACAGCAGCCACATCCATTTCAGGAAACGGATTTACTGCAAATTGGAATACTGTGGCTGGTTCCACAAGCTATTCACTCGAAGTATCCACAGATAATTTTGCCACTTTAGTTGGCGGTAATTCCTACACAATAAATGCACCTGTTGTTACCAAGGCGATAACAGGATTAACAGCCGGATGTGATTACAAATACCGGGTGAAAGCTGTAAATACAAATGGTTCAAGTGCCTATAGCAACATCATATCAGTTACAACAACACAGGCGATCCCAAAGATAACCTCCTTAAGCCCGGCTTTCGGCCCTGTCGGGTCACAAATGACGATTAACGGCGTTGGTTTCAGTGCTATTCCGGGCAACAACATTGTTTACTTTGGAGCAGTCAAGGCGACTGTCATCTCAAGTTCGCTTACCAGTATTACTGTAATTGTTCCGGTGGGCCCGGGATCCATAGAGACTGTTTCAGTCGTTGTACGCGGCTTGGTGGCTTTTTCAACAACCAGCACAACCCCTGTTTTTGATATTACTCAACAACCATCTGCTGTTCCTGCCTACGCAATAAATCCTTTACCTGGTTTGGCAAATATAATGAGTACAGCTACCGGTGACTTTAATGGCGATGGGAAACCTGATGTGGCCATTTGTAATGGTGTTGCTGCGGGTGGTTTATGGGCAGGTATCCTATATATCAACCTGGGAAATGGAGCAGGAAGTTTTACAACAAAAAGTACCGTTTCTTTACCCCAAGCTGCCTTATCAATGGTAACCGGAGACTTTAATGGGGATGGAAAAGTGGACATCGCAACAGCAAATTCCGGTATTATAACTATCTTAATTGGAGATGGTACAGGAAATTTTTCGGCAACGACCATTCCCGCAGATTCATGGGGCGCTCATTTTATTGTCAAAGGCGATTTTAACGGCGATGGAAATACGGACCTGGCATATGCGAGTTATGCAGGTAGCGGCTATATTGGCGTCATGATGGGGAATGGCACAGGGGCTTTTGGCACTCCGATTATGAGTACCCGCGTATATGGTCTTTATAGCATTTGTGCGGCGGATATAAACTCTGACGGAAAGACAGAACTGGTTGGCACCAATCTTACTACCAACCAAATGCACATTCTCCAATATAACGGTGCAAGTGGATTTAACTTAACCAACACTTATGCCACAGGTGATCTCCCCCGGTATCTAACCGTAGGTGATTTCAATAAAGATGGGAAACCCGATGTTGTGGTTTTGAATGACAGGGCATCTTCGATGAGTGTTTTTCTGAACACTGGTTCAGGAAATTTAGGCAGTGGCATTGTATATCCACTTGAGGGAGCCCCATTCCAGGCAACTGTTGGCGATTTTAATGGTGATGGAAATCCCGATATCGTCATACCCTATTTATCCTCAGGTGTAAATGCAGGCATCACAGTTTTACTCGGCAATGGTGCAGGCACTTTCCCTAACAAATATAACTTTAGCGCTGGAGCAGGAGCAGCCGAAATTACATCAGATGTGGCCGATTTTAACATGGATGGGAAATCGGATATTGTTGCAACCTACAATACCGGAAATATTTTCATGTCCCATACTCCAATCCCTCTTGCCACCACGTTGGATGTAACCAATGTCACGACAAATGGGGCAACCGGAAATGGCAATGTGACAGATCTGGGCACTTCTGCTGTAACACAATACGGAGTTGTTTGGGGAAAAACCAGAAATCCTTCTGCTGATCTGTCCACCCGGACAAAGCTAGGTACCAAAGCTGCAACGGGTGCATTTGCATCCCCAATAACTGGGTTAGAACCCAATACGACCTATTACATAAGGGCTTATGCCACGAATTCTGCTGGTTCTGGTTATGGTGAAGAGACAAGTTTCACAACGATGACCCCTACCATTGCAAGTGCCACCTACGATGCCACTACCGGGACATTCGTGGTTACTGGTTCAGGATTATCCCCAAAATCAGGTGCAAACAACGATATCGACGTAACAAAACTCATTGTCACCGGACAGGGTGGAGCAACCTACACCTTAACCTCTGCAAATGTGGAACTTACGTCATCCACCCAATTTACGGTAGTTTTAAACGCAACCGATAAAACAGCCGTTAACCTGCTCCTGAATAAAAACGGATCGAACTCAACCGGCGGTACGGCTTACAATCTGGCTGCTGCCGAAGACTGGGCAGCAAGTGCCGATCCGTCAACTGTGATTGCCGACCTTACCGGAAACGGAATCACGGTGAGCAATGTACCTGGGCCTACAATTTCTTCTGTATCAGTGCCAAATGATGGAACGTACAAAGCTGGAGAAGCCCTAGACTTTACAGTCAACTTTATCGAACCCGTCACTGTAGTTACAACTGGTGGTACACCTACTCTCCGGATCGTCTTAAATACAGGTGGGACCGTCAATGTTACCTATTTAAGCGGCAGCGGCACCACAGCTCTTGTCTTCAGATATACCATAATAGCAGGAAATCAGGATGCAGACGGAATTTCGGTAGGCGCATCTATTAATACATATGGTGGAACCATTAGAAGCAGCGGAGGCTTGGATGCCAACCTCATGTTGAACAATGTTGGCAGTACTGCCAATGTAAAAGTTGATGCAATACTCCCGACTGTAACATCGATTGTCAGGCTAACTCCATCCGGAAGTGTGACGAATGAAACCACCGTTACCTACACCATAACCTTTAGTGAAAACGTAGGCGGGGTTGATGCAAGTGATTTCTCATTAACCAGAACTGGGACTGTTTCAGGAACAATTGCAACTGTTTCGGCAGCAACCGGAACAAGCATGAATGTCAGGGTCAGCTCAATCACCGGAGATGGCACATTGCAGCTAAACCTGAACAATAGCGGTACCGGTATTAAAGACAATGCCACAAATCCGATTTTAGGCGGTTTTGCTACCGGAGAAACCTATACATTCGATCATACTGTACCTGTCGTTTCTTCAGTGGGAGTTCCTGTAAATGCCACATACAAGGCAGGACAAAACCTTGATTTTACGGTCAATTTTGGTGAAGCCACTACAGTAGTGACAACTGACGGTTCTCCCTATATTTCAGTCACATTGAATACAGGTGGTACAGTAAATGCTTATTATTTAAGCGGTTCAGGAACATCTGCATTAACATTCAGATATACAGTTGTAAGCGGCAACAACGACAATGACGGCGTAGTTCTGGGCTCATCCATTGTACTAAACGGAGGGACATTGAAAGATGCTTCAGGAAACAATGCATTCCTTACCCTTTCAGCAATTGGTGGCACAACAGGTATTAAAGTTGATGCGCTTGCACCCACATCGGCAATAACCATTGCAGACAATGCCTTGAAAGCCGGGGAAACAACTCTTGTGACCTTTACGTTCTCAGAGGCAGTAACTGGATTTACAAATGCCAATCTTACAATTGCGAACGGGAACATGACGGCTGTTGGTTCTGCCGATGGGGGAATCACCTGGACGGCCACCTTCACCCCAACCAATAATATCGAAGCTTCAACCAACATCATCAGGCTCAGTAATACAACCATTACCGATGCAGTAGGAAACGTTGGATCAGGGACTACCAATTCAGGCAACTATTCGATTGACACAAAACGCCCCACAGCAGCGATAGCCCTCAATGACAATGCATTAAAAGCGGATGAAACAGCTTTGGTGACCATTACTTTCTCTGAAGCAGTCATGGGTTTTACGAAAGCAGACCTTACTGTTGCGAATGGAGTTTTGAGTGGATTAAGCTCTGTTGATGGAGGAGTTACCTGGACAATGATCTTTACCCCAACACCTTCACTGGAAGACGCCACAAATCTGATCACAATCGACAATACAGGTTATACCGACGCGGCTGGTAATACGGGTATAGGCATCACCGATTCCCCCAACTACGTGATCGAAACAAAACGCCCGACAGTTGCAATAACCCTCAGCGATACAGCAATGAAAATTGGGGAAACTTCAGTTGTGACATTCACCTTTTCGGAAGCCGTTACAGGATTTACAAATGCTGACCTTACAATTGCAAATGGCATTTTAACTTCTGTAAGTACAGTTGACGGAGGCATTACCTGGACCGCTACCTTCACTCCATCTGCTTCATTGGAGGATGCAACCAATGTGATCACATTCAATAATGCGGGTGTGTCAGATGGCACCGGGAACACGGGTTCCGGGATTACCGATTCGCCAAATTATACAATCGATACAAAACGTCCTGCACTTGCAAGCGCTATTTCGATCAGTGACAATGCATTGAGAATTGGGGACAACGCAACAATAACGATTACTTTCACCGAAGCAATAACCGGATTCACGACTTCTGATCTTACCTCTCCAAATGGCAATTTGACCTCGTTAAGTACTGCAAATGGAGGCATTACCTGGACAGCAACCCTGACCCCAATTGCAAATATTGAGAATGCATCCAATATCCTTACGCTCGACATCACAGGAATTCTGGATTTAGCTGGGAATGTTGGCTCAGGAAGTGCCAATTCGGGAAACTATTCGGTTGATACAAAACGCCCTGCACTAGCCAATGCGATCACAATCAGCGATCAGGCACTAAAAGTAGGAGAAACAGCAGTTGTCACCTTTGTTTTCACAGAAGCCGTAACCGGATTTACAAATGCCGAGCTCACAATTGCCAACGGTACAATGACAGCAGTCAATTCTTCCAACGGTGGGATTACCTGGACTTCAACATTTACTCCGACTGCCAATCTGGAAGATGCGTCCAATCTGATCACGCTTGACAATACCGGATATTCCGACGTTGCCGGGAACATTGGAACTGGAACTTCCAACTCTCCAAATTATAGCATCGACACGAAACGTCCAACAGCTACCATTTCTTTGGACAACAGCGCATTGAAAGTTGGTGAAACGACCATCGTAAGCATAGTTTTTTCTGAACCTGTTACCGGCTTCACCAATGCAGACCTTACCATTGCCAATGGAAACCTGACAGCGGTCAGTTCTTCAGACGGGGGCATCACCTGGATCGCCACCTTTACCCCAACAGCCAACCTGGAAGATGCCACAAATGTGATTGTACTTGCAAATTCAGGGATTACAGATTTATCGGGGAACATTGGAACCGGTACCTCCAGTTCGGACAATTACACAATTGACACCAAACGTCCGACAGTTGGCATAACGCTTAACGACAACGCTTTAAAAATTGGCGAGAATGCTACCGTCACTTTTACGTTTTCTGAAGCAGTCACTGGTTTTTCAAATGATGACCTGACCATTGCGAATGGTATCCTTACATCGGTAGGTTCTACGGATGGTGGCATAACTTATACGGCTACCTTTACCCCAACTGCTTCAGTGGAAGATGCCACAAATGTGATTACAATCGACAATTCTGCATATGCAGATTTAGCGGGCAATGCGGGATCAGGGAGTACCGATTCCCCTAACTACAGCATTGACACGAAACGACCAACCATCTCGATTACCGCAGCTTTGACGGCAGGAGGTAACGCGATTGTAAATCAGGGTGAGATGATCTCAGGTTTCCTTGTAGTGGCGCAAAGCAGCGAAAACACAGGAAACCTGTATGTTGTGCCATCAACTACACCTGGTACCTTAGTTGCAATAATGGCTGCTTCAATAGGGAATGCAGCTTCAGCTGGAGCAAATACGAACACGACAATTTCAATATCGGGAAACAATGCAGCTTTGGCCAATGGATTGGAATATTCAGTTTATTCAACCGATGGGGCAGGAAATGTATCAACAATTTCAGAAGTGGCCTTCCTTTCGGCTATCTATGCCCCTTCAGCACCTGTAATCACTTCACCTTCAAGCGGAACCATTACCAATAACAATAAACCTTCCATAAGCGGAACCACAGTACCCTTCGCCAAAGTTTATGTCCTCTTTGATGCTCTTTTTGGCGGAATTGCGACAGCAGATGGCTCAGGAGCCTGGACATACACACCGGTGAATTCAATAGTTGATGGTCCACATCTGGTAAGTGCCAACAGTACTGATGCGGCTGGAAACGCAAGTGTCTTTTCAGGTACAAAAAACTATACGATTGACACTTCAAAACCGACAGTTCAGTCAGTAGAAACACCAGCTCTTGCGACCTATTTATCAGGACAGTACCTCGACTTTACAGTCAACTTTAGTGAGATGGTTACTGTTGTTAAAACAGGAGGTACACCATTTTTAACTTTGACGATTGGAGGCATTAATGTTCATGCCGAATATTTATCGGGAAGTGGGACAACAGCGCTGGTTTTTCGCTATGTTATCGTTTCCGGTGATCTTGACACTGATGGAATTTCAGTAGGTGGAGCAATCATATCAAATGGTGGCACAATAAAAGATGCCGCCGACAACGATGTAATTCTGGCATTGAACAATGTTGGAAGCACAAGTGGCATTAAAGTAGATGCCTTACTTTCACCGGCAACTCAGGCTACTGCCCTTCTGTTTTCCAATGTTCAAAGCAACAGGATGACAATTGGTTGGACAAATGGTACTGGTTCAAAAAGGGTTGTTTTTGTAAAGTCCTCAAATACAGGAACTACCACACCTGTCAACAATGTCTCCTATATTGCTGATCCGGTTTTTACGAATGGGACTCAAATTAATTCCGGTTGGTATTGTGTCTATAATGGCACAGGATCAAGCGTGAATGTAACCGGTTTAACGATTGGGACAAATTATATTGCACAGGTTTTTGAGTACAATGGTCCGGCAGGTTCTGAAAAGTACATGACCACATCGGCATCCAACAATCCAAAGATCCAGGCAACTTTATCCTGTGCCAATCCTACAAACGGTGGAACAATCGCCACAGATCAAGCAGGTTGTATTTCTATTGATGTAGCTGAAATTACAAGCACCCAACCTGCCACAGATTTCACAGGTACGTTGGAATACAAATGGCAATATTCAATGACAAACAGCAGTTCAGGGTTCATGGATATCGACAACAGCAATTCATTGACCTATTCTCCTGGAACAATCACCACGACCACCTGGTACAGGAGATTGGCACGGGTTACCTGTTTAAGTAATTGGACAGGAGCAACTTCATCGAATGTCATAAAAATGACTGTATATCCTGTTTCCGTTGGAGGACATATCGCAGGCGGAACCAGTCAGATTACCTACGGAGAGGTTACTGGCACTATGACCCTGGGCGGACAAACCGGAACTGTAGTGAAGTGGCAAAAAAAGGTTGAATCCGAACCATGGTCAGATATTTCAAACACATCCTCGACTTTCAGCGAAAAACCTGCATCTGTTGGTACCTGGTACTATCGTGCCCTTGTAAAAAGCGGTGACTGCTCCGAAGCGTTCTCCGATCCGATCAGCATTGTGGTTTCGAGGAAAACTTTGACCATAACAGCGGATGATAAGTCCAAAGTTTACAATGGTTCTACATATGGTACGTTCACAGTTACTTACAATGGGTTTATCGCGGGTGAAAATGTTGCGGATCTTGGCGGTGCACTTTCCTTTAGCGGTTCCGCAACAACTGCTGTGAATTTCGGGACGAATTATGTGATCACACCTAATGGGCTGACATCCAATAACTACGACATCTCATTCGTTTCTGGAAAACTGGATATCACAAAAAAGAATTTGACGATCACTTCTTCCGGTCCATCCAAAGAATATGGCACTTCGTTAGCAACTGTAACAAGTTCAACGAACTTTACCGCAAGTGCAACCGGGATTGGTACAGAAGTAGTAACAAGCGTGAAGCTGACCCCTGATGCAGCAGGTATATCCGGGTCAACTCAGGCAGGAGCAGCTTATGTTGTCACACCATCACAGGCAACCGGAACAGGAGGATTTTTGGAAAGCAACTACGCCATCACTTATGAATCCTACAACGGAACTGTAAGTAAAAAAACACTGGTCGTTAC
This sequence comes from uncultured Bacteroidia bacterium, assembly GCA_903927965.1. Classification (GTDB taxonomy): domain Bacteria; phylum Bacteroidota; class Bacteroidia; order Bacteroidales; family Prolixibacteraceae; genus JAAFHB01. The sequence continues at coordinate 21,652 of CAIYPA010000545.1, forward strand.
TGCTAACAATAAATCAAAACCCTATGGTGACCCAATACGATCGCTAACGGTTAGTTACAATGGTTTGGTGAATGGTGATCGTGCTCCGGCAACTTTACCTGCAATCAGTACAACAGCAACCTCAACAAGTCAGGTTGGAACTTATCCGATTTCCGCAACAGGAGCGGCTGATCCAAATTATACGATCAGTTATCAGCCGGGTGTGTTTACAGTTGAAAAAGCTGCCATGATGATTTTTGCTGAAAATAAATTTAAAAACTATGGTGCTCCATTACCCTTATTGACAGCAAGTTATAGTGGTCTTGTCAACGGGGATACGGCTCCGGCAACTTTACCTGCAATCAGTACGACTGCAACATTATCAAGCCCTGTTGCAACGTATCCGATTTCCGCAACCGGAGCTGCCGATCCAAACTATACGATCAACTATTCATCAGGTGTATTGACAGTTGGCAAAGCTGAGCTATTGATTTCCGCCGACAACAAGTCGAAGGGTTATGGAGCTGCAATACCCACATTGACAGTCCATTATACCGGACTGCTGAACGGAGACACTGCTCCGGCAACATTACCGGTAATCGGCACCACAGCGACAGCATCAAGTCCTGTTTCAACATATCCAATATCTGCAACAGGAGCCATGGATCCAAATTATACAATCAGTTATCAGCCTGGCAACTTGTCAGTTGAAAAAGTTGGACTGATCATTACTGCAGACAACAAGACAAAAACCTATGGCGCAACATTACCCACATTGAAAGCTGTTTATTCAGGATTGGTAAATGGGGATATCGCTCCTTCAACTTTGCCTGCAATCAGCACAACGGCAACTGCATCCAGTCTTGTTGGAAGTTATCCGATTTCCACAACCGGAGCGGCAGATCCAAACTATACGATCAGCTATCTGCAAGGTGTCCTGACGATTGAAAAGGCAGACCTGATCATTGCTGCTGACAACAAGTCAAAATCCTATGGTGCAGCACTGCCCACATTGACAGCAAGTTATATGGGTCTTGTCAATGGGGATATTGCTCCAGCAACTTTACCAGCGATCAGTACGACAGCAACAGCATCCAGCCCTGTTGCAACGTACCCGATTACCGCAACCGGTGCAGCCGATCCGAACTATACGATCACCTATTCATCAGGTAGTTTGACAGTTGGGAAAGCAGGACTGTTAATTTCTGCAGACAACAAGTCTAAAAACTATGGGGCTTCATTGCCCTTATTGACAGCAAGTTATATTGGATTGGTCAACGGTGATACTGCTCCGGCAACATTACCAACGATCAGCACAACAGCTACAGTTTCAAGTCCAGTTGCAGTTTATCCGATTACTGCTAACGGAGCGATGGATCCAAACTATACAATCAGCTACTCTTCTGGTACAATGACTGTTGAAAAAGTTGCACTGATGGTTACTGCCAACAATCAATCAAAAAGTTATGGTGCTGCACTGCCCACATTGACAGTGGGTTATATAGGATTGGTCAACGGCGATACTGCTCCGGCATCTTTGCCTTCAATAAGTACGACGGCATTGGCTTCAAGTGCGGTTGGAACCTACCCGATTTCCGCAACCGGTGCTGCTGATCCAAACTATGCGATCAGCTATACTTCCGGTGAATTAAAGGTAGAAAAAGTGTCCTTAATGATTACTTCCGACAACAAATCCAAAAACTATGGGGATGCATTGCCCACATTGACAGTAAGCTATAGTGGTTTGGTCAATGGCGACACAACTCCTTCAACCTTACCGTTGATCAGTACAACTGCAACGGCGACAAGCCCTGTCAATACTTATCCGATTACCGCTTCCGGGGCTTCCGATCCAAACTATACGATCAGCTATGGTGCAGGTATTTTGATAGTTGGCAAACGGTCATTGAATATTTCTGCCGATGTCAAATCAAAAGTTTATGGCGAAACCGACCCTGAGTTTACCTATGCTTATGCTCCCGCTTTGATAGGAACGGATGTCTTCACGGGTACCCTTTCACGCCTTGCAGGTGAAAATGTCGGTTCCTATGCCATTGGGTTGGGAACATTGAACGCAGGATCTAATTATACCATGACCTTTGTAGGTAAGGATCTCAACATTGGTGCGAAAGCGTTGGCCATCAGCAATCCTGTTGTGACAACATCAAAAACATATGACGCGTTGACCAGTGCAAAGGTGGTTCAAGGGAATCTGATTGGTGTGGTTGCAGGGGATGAAAACAAATTAAGCGTTTCAGCAACTGCCAATTATGCGAACAAAAACATCGGAGCAAATAAAACAATCACTGTTGCCTATCAGATATCAGGTGATGCAAGTGGGAATTACACAAAACCGGTTGATTATACCAGCACAAATGGTGTCATCGTTGCCAAACAATTGACAATTGCCAACACATCCATAACGACAAACAAAATGGCCGATGGAAATACATCGGCGGTAGTCCTGAATGTGGGAACCCTAACTGGAGTCGAAGCAGTTGATGCAAGCAATATAACTATTTCTGTCATTGCCAATTACGATGATGCCAAGATTGGACTGACGAAAACAATAACGGTGGTTTATACCTTGGGTGGCACTGCCGCCAGCAACTACATTGTTCCTGCCAATCTGTTGATCACCAATGCGAAGATTTCAGAAAAGGTTGTTTTGCAAACACTTACAAAGCCAACTGCGGGTTGCAGTGGAAGCGACCTGATCCTGAATTATACCGTTTTGAACGGAACACCGACCCAATACCAAATCGTTTTCGGTCAAACTGCACTTTCAGCAGGTTTCCAGAACATCAGCTATTTGAATTTGTCATCATCCGGGACAAATGGAATAATTACCATTCCTGTCCCATCTGGAATCCCAAATGGGACCTATACGGGAACCTTACAAGTACGCAATGAATTGGCGATGACCAGTGATTTGTATCCGTTCCAGTTTGTGGTGAATGTCTCTGCTGATTATATCATTGCCAAGTTTGACGACGTGGTCCTGATCGACAACAAAGCTGGCAAGTTCAGTGCCTACCAGTGGTACAAGAACGGCGTGGCCATTGCCGGGGCAACCAAACAATACTACAACGATCCGGCAGGCCTGGTGGGTACTTATTCATTGAAACTTGTATCGAAAACGGGTGAGGAGATTATGACTTGTCCTAAGGTACTGAACATACCCAAAAAAACCAAAGTTGGTGTCTCTGTTTATCCCAACCCGATGAAGGCTTATCAACATAGTACCGTTAGAATTTCAGGCTTAACGATTGAGGATCTTCAGGGTGCAGTAATGACCGTTTACAACATGGCCGGAGTTCCGGTTTATACGACCGCGAAAGTCGAAGAGCTTACTCCGCTTACAATTCAGAATGCTGACGGGATCTATGTTGTTCACGTCATCACAAAAAGTGGGGATGATTTGGTTTACCGTATCCTCCTGGTTAAATAAAAAAAATAAAATCAAAGCATTGTTTTGCAGATTCATGCTACGGCCTGTGAAACAATGCTTTATCAAATATAACAATATACTGTGAAAATGAAACGACAATTGATATTGGGACTTTCCCTTCTTATCTATACGAACCTGAATGCCCAGGAGGCAGGTCACTACCTCTATCTGAACGGGGGTGGAGGATTTCACAACCTCTCCTATCCTCTCCTGAACGGAAGTGAAAAAGGCAGTTTTGGCTATACGCTGAATGCCGGGTACGGATATTTCTTTAGCAAACATTGGGGTTTACAAACGGGTATCGGGTTACAGTCCTTCAAGCCGGAAGCGACCCTGAATTACATGACAGGATCCCCAGCCACCGATACCGATGGTGAAAATTATGAATATCGGACTTATTACAACAACTGGAAGGAAAAGCAAAAGTTAATGTTCCTTGACATTCCCCTGGGGCTGCAGTTTCGGCACACATTGAACAAAAAAATCGGCCTTCTGGCGATGGCAGGTGTAAAAATGGCCATTCCTGTTCATTCGACCTTTGAAACCACAGGTGGTGAAATTGCCACAACTGGTTATTACAGTCAATATGAGGTGGAATTGAAAGATATGCCACAGCATGGTTTCGTTAGCATTACCGATCATTTAACCGGCGACGTTTCGATAAAAACCTCCTATTCTGGTTTTGCTGATCTGGGCGCAACTTTTACCTTAACGCCCAAAATTGATTTATATACTGGTGCATACCTTGATTATGGTTTGAACAGTCTTGGAAAGAGGGTTGACAAATTAGTGTATCAGAAGGATGGGGTTTACAACGGTATTCTTGCATCAGATCAGGTTGGGAACGCGAAAACTGTTTCCATGGGACTAAAGTTGGGTATGCTTTGGCATTTCGGGAATAAGCAGGAAGTACCCGAGATAGTAAAGGTAACGCCGATCAGTAAAAAAGCGACCTTCTTAAAAACGCCCTTGGTAGATGAAGTCCCAAGGGTAGTTCGTGCCGAACAGCATGAAACAACTACAGTTGTCAAAGCGGTGAAACATGCAAATGAAACTTCCTACAAAAACGCGATGGCAATTGCAGGTACGATAAGAATTGTGTTCAATTCGAACCAACCATCAGGAACAGAAGACAGCAAGATAAACGCATTAAGCGAAATTCTGAAAGCAAATCCTGATGTGACGATCCAGATTATTTCACAGATCGAGGATTCCGGTCCACAAAAAGGGGACTATGAACTTGGACTCCAGAGAGCTAGCCTGGTGAGACAGAAATTCCTTAAAAATGGAGTTCCAAGCTCACAATTGCTCAGGTTGGCCAAAGCAATGGATTCATCAACCACTTCCAAACCTTCCACCGCAAATGGAATCATACAAAGGGTTGTGACCATCGTTGTAGAGTAATTGTGGTAGGATTGTCCATTTCATCTTCCCTTTTAAGATGATTGGAATTATTCATAATTGTCCACTTTTTGTCTCATTGCATTTAAGCTCGCAATAGAAAATGATTTATATTTTTGTATTTCTGGACAAAAGATTGAAAACTCTAAAACAAGCAGGAAAATAGCACGTTTAAAATCCTTTTAATTTTTCAAATATGAGATCAGCAAAAATTTTATTTCTATTTGCCATAATGGCAATGTCAACACCACTTTTAAAAGCCCAGGCCAAGAAGGATAACTCACTGGCGAATTTCCTAAAAACCAAATACACCAAAGATCAGGTGTATGATGTGCAGCGTTCTCCCGCATACCCTGTTGCAGGGAAAGACTGGACTTTATCTGGACTGAAAAATGCATTGGATGCCACAGGTGGGCCAATTGACTGGGGAACAGGCCGGTATGTGATGTTTGCATTGGAAACCAATCCTATGAAAGGGACCTATACCTATGTTGATGATGCGAACAACAGTGGCAAACCAGTCGGTATTTCTCTCCAATTGTTTGAAGCGAATGGCAAATTGGTAAAGGTTGTTGCAAAATGGGGCAAGATAATCGGCTTTGGAGCTGAAGGATGTATGTATGAAGTCGAAGGCAGATATGGATCTTTTTTCTCTTCAGTTGCAGTCAATGCTTCATCAATGGTTAAATATAAACCAGCTATTGCAGTAGTTACCAAATTATCGGAATTGGGTAAAGGAAATGTTGTTGCAAAAATTGAAGAATCCCCAAAAGCAAAATCCGGGTCGCCATTTTTTGCCTTGAAGTTTACAAAAGACCAGGTTTGGGATGCACAGCGCATGCCTGCAATGCCGGCTGCCGGAAAGGATTGGACTTTATCAAAATTTAAAAATGCCCTGGAAGCAACAGGATCAGCCATCGATTGGGGCACAGGCAGGTACCTGATGTTTTCACCGGAAGCCAACCCTTTGCCTGGTTCAGTTTCGCTGTCAGATGATGTAAATAGCAATGGCCAGGCAATCAATGTTTCCCTTAAATTGTACGAAAGCAACGGGACATTGGTCAAAGTTGTGGCCAAATGGGGAAAAATCATTGGAATGGGTGCTGAGGGTTGTATGTATGTCGTGGAAGGCCGATATGGGTCGTTCTTCTCGTCCGTTGCGATCAATGCCTCATCTGTAGTTAAATACCAACCAATCTTTGCTGACGTCACCAAAATATCGGATCTGGGAAAAGGAACCTTTGGAACCAAACAACCGGAGTCTTCAACATCGAATACACCAGCCAAACAACCTGAAACCCCAATTGCAAATACGCCAACGAAACCGGCAGAAACACCAAAAGCAAACCCTGTACCCCAACAACCAGCTTTACCACAAGGCAATGGTACGATTGACTTATTAGGGACAAAATTTTACAAGAATCAGGTATGGGAAGTTTCATGCGATCCCGTTGAACCAACGGATGGGGAGGAAATGACCGTAACCGTAAAAGGTCCGGCATTGAAGCCTGCAAGAGAGGAAACCAAACCTTTGGATTGGGGTAAAAATGGAGACCGGTATTTGATGTTTTATGTGAATAAAGGTGGTAGTTTTATTCAAATTACCGATGATATCAAGAATGACACATTGACCCTGATATCGGCAAAATTATACGAACGTAACGGGACAGTTGTTGATGAACCTTATTATTGCGGATGGATCAGGGGACTGGGCACTTCGGGCGTTGTTTATGGAATCCGTGAACCAGATATTCAGTTTGATTTATACCTTTCAGCAAATGCGATCAAACAAAACGATGTTATTACCTATAAACCTATGATTGGGATTGTGAAAAAAGTATCGCAATTAATGAAAGGTAAGTTTGTAACACAACAGGATCAATTGAAA
>CAIYPA010000546.1 GCA_903927965.1 uncultured Bacteroidia bacterium
GAAGGACCGTGGCAAGTCGGAACCCTTCTGGATTGCCGATCATTTGATGGAAAAGGTCTCCTCCAAACTGGCTTATGATTTTTTTGCGGATGTGCGTGGAAATGAAGACCTGAACAAATACGACATGTCTAAGGTTTATGGTGGCGGTCCTTCACGCGATGGCGGCGCCTATGGACTTGAAGCCTTATTTGAAGTGCTTCAATATGCCAGTAACCCGGCTTTGTATGACAATTGGAAATCCGAACTTGGTGATAAAAAGGTCGCCGATCTGATCGATCTGATCTTGTGGCACGGTGAATTTGCCTATAAATATAGGGATTACAATGGGCCAACCGGCTATCGCCATGGGTCACTTGGATACGAGGGGCAGCCACGCATGAATTACGATTACTGGAACACGCTCGACCAACTGGCTGCCGTTTGTGCAGCTTATCACACTTTCCTGAAACCCTATCTTTCGGAAGAAAAATACCGGCAATACCGGAAAGCCTGCCTCGACAATTGGGAAAAATACAATCGCAACAAGGTGGTCCGTTACTGGACTTACAGTGTGAAATGGGTTGACCCTGGTTTTCAGGAGTTTAACGAGATGGGAAATGCCTATGGACAATCGGTCTTCAGTAACCTGATGATGTACTTGTGCGAGAAAAACGAAAAGGGTGGACAACCAGAGAAGTTCCTGAAATGGGCACAGGAAAGTGCAAAGGATATCATCGACAACTGGGATTTTAAAAATCCTCGGCACATGTGGTGGATCCGAAATGCCGAACACATTACCCCACAGGCATTGGCGTTCTTTCAGATGGTTGCCCCCGACAAGGCACCTCTAGGAACCCGTGAAAAACTTGCTGCATGGGCGGTTCATATGAAACAAATGACCAATAATTTCTGGAAATATCGCAAACACAGCGAAACTGAGTGGGCTCACGCCAAAACCAAAGAGTTGGGTGGTGCTCCTGCACTTGCCGGGTCAATGTTTGCTGTCGGTTATTTATTAAACGATCCGGTTTTGCGAAGCCTGGGTTGGGCACAGGTCGATTTTGTGTTTGGTGTGAATCCCGTCGGAACACACCTGAGCAACAAAAGTGAAGAGCGTGTAAAAATCGGTGGATATTGGGAAGGGGTAGAAAATGGCTGGCCACAAGCCCATCCCGATGGTTATGGCAGGTTGGGATTGGTCCGCGGAACTTTGGATGGGACTCCTTTGGATGGTCAATTTCCAATAGCCCAGCAGGTTGAAAAGATTGTGGGCGAGAACAATGGTCAGGTTTTTGGAAAAAACGCTTATGCCACAGAAGGTTGGTGTGTTTCGAACCGTGGCTGGGAAGCTTCTGTCACATTCGCTACACTCGGAACCCAAAGCATAAAAATATTGGATGCTGATTCCAAAAAAGTGATTTCTTCTGTCAAACCGGGACAGACCATTACAATCGAACTGAAAGCTGCATTGAATCAGGACTGGAATAAAGCCGATAAAGGATGGGTTGAAATCAGCTACGATAAAAATAATCCTGAAAAGTTTGAAGTCATGGAAACCGGACCAAATTCGGGTATTTTCACCTGTCGGTATCAGGTTCCCAAAGGGATCATTTCAGGAAAATTAGTCGTATCGTACGGTTATCTTGGCTTTGCAACAAAAGCAGAACTGGTTATAAAAAAGTAGCCACGGTTGTGTATTCTGATGACAGAGGGGCCTTATAAGGCTCCTTTTGTCGTTTATAGTGCTATTTTTGCAACCGTAATTAAATCAGTTTATGATCACATATCTTCAGGTAGAAAATTTATCGAAATATTGGGGAGAACTCGCTCTTTTTGACGGGATTAGCTTCTCGGTTTCGGAAGGGCAGAAAGTCGCCATGATTGCCAAGAACGGCGCCGGAAAATCAACATTAATGGATATTATTGCTGGTCTTGAAACGCCCGATACCGGAAAGACGTCCCTATCGAACCATGTTTCGATCGGATACCTGCGGCAAAACCCCGACCTGAATCCTGAAGATACAGTATTGGAGGCAGCTTTTAATTCAACAGGTGAACTGATCCAGACCGTTAAGAATTACGAAAAAGCACTTGAAAATCACGACCCAAAAATATTGGGTGCTGCAATCGAAAGGATGAATGTCCTGAATGCCTGGGATTTTGAACTGCGGATCAAACAGATATTGACACAATTGAAAATCACCGACGTAAACCAGCAGATTAAATTTCTTTCAGGAGGCCAAAAGAAAAGGGTTGCACTTGCCCATATCCTGATCGATGAACCCGATTTTTTGATCCTCGACGAGCCTACCAACCACCTCGACCTTGAAATGATCGAATGGCTCGAAAAATACCTCGAAAAAGCAAAATGCACTCTGTTCATGGTGACCCATGACCGTTATTTTTTGGATCGTGTCTGCAATGAAATCCTTGAATTAGAGGATAATACAATATACAAGTACAAGGGCAACTACTCCTATTTCCTTGAGAAACGGGAGGAGCGTATCCAAGCGATGAACGCAGAGATCGACCGGGCAAAGAACCTTTTTCGGACGGAGTTGGAATGGTTGCGCAGGATGCCCCAAGCCCGTAGCCACAAATCGAAGTACCGGACTGAAAATGCCTATAAACTTCAGGAGAAAGCGTCCCAACGAAGGGTAGAAGATGAAGTCGAATTGACAATTCAGGGCAAACGTCTTGGAAGTAAAATACTGAATATTAATAACATATCAAAGGCCTTGGGCGATGTTGTCATATTGGATAAGTTCAGCTACAAATTTGCGCGTCTCGAAAAAATCGGGATCATCGGGAAAAACGGGAGTGGCAAATCGACTGTTTTGAATATGCTGACAGGTTCCGTGCAACCTGATAGTGGCACAATCGATGTTGGGGAAACGATCAGTTTTGGCTATTACCGTCAGGATGGGATAACGTTTAATCCCGGCGACCGCGTCATCGATATCATCAAAGAAATTGCCGAAGTGATAGATCTTGGAAATGGCAACCGGATGACCGCTTCCCAATTTTTAAATTACTTTTTATTTCCACCTGATACACAATACAATATGGTGGAGAAGCTCAGCGGCGGTGAGAAACGACGGTTGTACCTTTGCACCGTTTTGATGCGGAATCCGAATTTCCTGATCCTTGACGAACCAACCAACGATTTGGATATCGTCACATTGAATGTTCTCGAAGAATACCTCCGGAGTTTTCAGGGTTGTGCAATTGTTGTGTCGCACGACCGATTTTTCATGGATAAGATTGTTGACCATTTGTTTGTTTTTGAAGGTGACGGTCAGATAAAGGATTTTCCTGGCAACTATTCCGATTACCGCGATTGGGTCGAAGAAAAGGAAAAAGAGCAACGAAATCCCGAAAAACGCGACAAGGCGGTTAAACCCAGGCAGGAAAAAGAGTTTGTCCGTAAATTGACCTACAATGAGAAGCGGGAGTTGGAACAATTGGAAAAAGACATTTCATTGCTTGAGGAGGAAAAAGCGATGATTGAAACGGAGATGAATTCCGGCAATAGCCCATCGGAAAAATTGGTTATTATGGCGCAACGCCATGGTGAAATCAGGATTATCCTGGATGACAAAGAGATGCGTTGGTTGGAGTTGAGCGAGATCGAAACACAGAAATAGACAGAAATAGGGAAATAAATAGAAATAAGGAAATAGGTTGAAATACAGGTGTTTGCAGATTTATTTTATTGGCTTTATCAAAAATAACCACCAAAACTCACACTTGCCAAATCCCACCAAAAAGATATATCAGATTTCTTCTTTGGTGGGATTTGGTGTTTTTGTAATTTGGTGGCAACGGGCGGGGCTATGCGACGCTGGGGATGTCGTGGACGCGAACTTATCACCCGTGCAAAAAGCTTGCGAGCGAGAGCGAAGCACGCCTAACCACTTAAACCCCCGTGGCATATGAGCCATTGGCTGCGGCCCTTTTTATTATTGCCGTTATTATTTTTCAAGTTGTAACATCCTCTTCATTTGTTCCGGATTATATCTCTTTAATTTTCACTTGATATCTACCAAGTTTCGGAGAATTCTTTCCTGTTATTACTAATTGCTTTTCTTTTTCAACAAATTCAAAAGTCATATTATCATATCTGGGATTGAAGTCAAAATGAAACTTATCAACAGTAATTTTTCGTCCCTTTTCATAAATGTCAAGCCTAACCATTGGTTCATATCCTCCAATAATTAAATATACATCTAATAATTCCGTAATAGTTTTATTATGTGCTTCATATTCAACCAAACCTTGAAATTGGAAGCCATTATTTCCATATTCTGCTTTATTTTCAAGGGATTCTTTAAATGATTGAATTGCGATATTGTTTAAAGTTTCTTTATCCATTAGTTTTATTTTTTAGAATGAGTTCTATTTACTAAAATCATACTGTGTTTATTTTTTCAATTTAGAGTCAAAAATAAATAGCTCTGAAATTTTCAAATTCTTTAAAATTAGCACAAACCTATCAAGATGCAGTTTTTTAGGGTTGCAGCCAACTTAGTTATTAAGCCATTATATATTAAATAGATATAGACTGAAACGGTTTATTTTAGCCCACCATTGATCATTCCTGAAACAATACCCTTTGTTTTTCCAAGATCCGCATAAATTACGCCAATCAGGTGGAAAAGGACAAAGGCATAAATCAGGTACTGGCAAAATCCGTGAATTTCCTTGATCGTATGGTTCAATTCGCGTGGAATCCCTAAATCCCGTCCAAAGGCCATGCACAAACCTGAGATGGCCATGTATAAAATGATCAGATAGAAAAGCGAATAGCTCCATTTTACGATCAGATAATGTTTGAATTCTTTTTTATCCACACCATTCTGTTTGAAAAGGGTAAGTGCATTTTTCATCCTCGACTTTACTTTTTCTTCCTGCGATTGTGTGAATTCGATCACAATGCGGGCCAAGACCAGGAAGGCCAATCCGTAGCCCAATAATTTATGAAGATCCCACATTTTATCGTCAAAAAAATGGGCAACCCCAAAAGCCTGTTGCTCAGTGATTTCGACACTCTTCTCTTTCAGGATCTTCTGAACCGCAACGCTATTGCTCCTTGGGTTTAGTAATGTGGAAGCAAACAAGACTGTCAGAAGGATAAAAGTGATGGTTAGAAAAGTAACCCAGTGCCAGATGCGGAGGGCAGTTGAATGGGTTTGATTAAATGGTGACCGGGCCGTTGTGGCAGAACTTGCGTTTTGATTCATGAGAAATTGTATTTATTTGAAAATTTAGAGATTCCCTTTAAGCCCTATCTGTTCGGCACTTGCCTGCATGCCCAAAATAGTTTCGTCCACCAATTCTTCGACTGACATTCGGAGCATAGCAGCCCCTTTGGCAATCACGTCGCGATTGGCACCAGCTGCAAAAGCACGGGTGTTCCATTTTTTCATCACCGACTTTGTGGTCAGGTCAAGGATGCTTTTCGATGGCCGTACATAGACGCTGGCCGTGATCAA
>CAIYPA010000547.1 GCA_903927965.1 uncultured Bacteroidia bacterium
GCATCGCTGATGTCGTTGAGCCATTTGGTGTAAAACTGTGAAAGGTCAAAATTAAAGATTGCCGCTTTTGCAGAGATCTGACCATCACCTGTGTAACCCCGCCGTTCACGATGGGGACAATCACTTGGAAGTCCACCATGTACATTCCCCAACTGGGTCCGTTGGTAATTCTCCAGAATTTTATTGAGCAAGGGATTTGAACATTCAAAGGTCCCGGCACTTTTAACATCTGTATTGACGACCAATCCTTCAAGATTTTCAAGCGTCAGTTTGGAAGGAGCCCCACTTATATCCACGTACCTGAAAGCATGCCAGGTAAAACGCGGCTGCCAGATTTCCAACCCTTCGCCCTTTAAAATATAAGTATCTGTCTGATTGTACGATGGGCCAAACTCCTCGGTGAACCGCATTTTGATGGTTGTCCCTTTGGGTCCAGAGATTTTCAACCTTGCCCAACCCGAGAACATCTCTCCCATATCGAAACGATAAACCCCATCAGATCGTTTCGTCACACTGACGGGTTTGATGGTTTTCGTAACCCGGTCGGGTGGCGAGATCTGTGCCAGAAGGATTCCAGTTGGTGGCCTTACTAAGTTGGCGTCCTTCCATTTTGAATCGTCAAAACCAGGTTCGTTCCAACCTTTTTGTTCAAGCCTGGCATCATAAATTTCGCCCGAATGTAACCCATTGTAAAGAATGGGACTTGAATCACATTTCCAATCTTTATCGCTAATGATCAAATCTTTTGTTCCATCCTCGTATTCAATTGCGAATTGGGCAATCAACCTGGGCGTATCGTACCAGAGCATTGTATCCTGAGGCCGGTCTGCCTGGATGTACCAACCGTTGCCCAGTACAATACCAAAAGCATTGTTGCCCGATTTCAGAGAAGAGGTGATATCAAAAATTTCGTACAACACCCTTGTTTTCATGTTGCCTATTTTTGATTCGCTCCATTTCTCCAAATTCCGGCGGTCGTAGTTGGTCTGATTGGGTGAAAGGACATGGTCACCTATTTTCAAGCCATTGATATACAACTCATAATATCCCAATCCGCTGATATAGGCCCTTGCTTTTTTGATTTTTTTTGTAATCGGAAGCTCCTTTCGGAAATAAGGTGCGGGAAGTTTCGCTTCGGATGTGGCCAATGATGCTGGGGCTCCGATCCATTTTGCCTGCCAGTCACTCTTATCCAGTAATCCCATTTCCCATGTTGAAACTTCGCTCCAGGCTGATTGTCCCTTTTCCTCGTCCCAAATCTGGACCTTCCAGAAAACCTTCATTCCAGAGGTTAATGGCTTGCCTTTGTATTCGACTTGTATTGACTGATCGGAATCAATTTTCCCGGAATCCCATAGGTCAGGTGCTTCATTCCCAAGTTTTTCTATATTTAACGCCACTAAAATCCTATAGGCAGTTTGAAATGCACTCCTGGTCTCCTTCTTCATTTTCCACGAAAGCCGGGGCGACCCAACACTGATCCCTATCGGATTATTCAGGTATTCACAGCGAAGATCAGAAACTAAAGGAACAGGACCTTTAGTTTGACACGCACCAAATATCAGTGAAAAGGTGAAAAATAACCTTATAAATCTCAATTTCATTGTCTTACTTATACTTCTACCTATTTCAATTTACTTCTACGTATTTCAAATTATTTCTATCTATTTCAATTTACTTCTACCTATTTCTATGTATTTCAATTTAATACTCCCAACTTCTTCAAAATTTTAATTTCCTTTTCGTGATTTCCGGTCGCATGTATTTTTTTTGCGTTTCGGGGTAACCCAATTCCCAAGGCGTTTTTCCGACCCATTCTGTTTTTTTGCCGGTAATTTTGATAGTCCCTTTGGATGAGATTTCCACAACAGTAAAAAGTGGTTCCTTAAACGGAGCAGTATATTTGATCCATTTGAAGTTCTTATCGACTTCGGCGCTGTACCTGATGTTCACATAGTTGTCACCCAACCAGTGATAAGCCATCGAAGTGATCGTGATATACCAGATTCCATTCACCTTTTCGGCATAATCGTAATGTGAATGACCGTTAAAACAGGCGATTACCTTATGTGAAGGGTTGGCCGTATTGTGACTTGTCAGGATTTTCTGAATTTGTTTGTCATTTTCGATGCCATAGAATTCCTCTGCACCCTTGACCCTCGACAGTCCCTGGTGAGAAAAAATCACCACCGGATGTTCCGCTTTTAAAAGGTCATCTTTTAACCACTCCACCTGTTCCGGTCCGATAAATTGCGGATATCCCTTGACATCGGGACTTTTCTTATCGTTGCCATCCAGCACAATAAAATGAAAACCATGTCGGTCAAAGGAATAATAGGGACCTTTCATTTTAAGGTATTCAACAGCTTTTGCTTTGGAAGTACCTCCGTCCATTTCATGGTTTCCGATTACATGAAATTTCTCACCAGGGAACGAATTCCAGATGTCAACCAAATAGGCCAATTTTTGATCCGGGATCTCAAAATCGCCCATTTCGAGGATAAAATCGGGTTTTTCAGCCTTCATGCTGTTGATGAAGGTTGTCATCCGGTATTCCGAATCGTGCATGGTTGGTAAGTGCACATCGGTGCAAAGACCGATTTTGATCTTGTCGGGTTGTTTTCCAATGACCGCTCCACAAAGGACGGACAATAAAATAGTCAATTTAGCTATATTCCTCATATACTGTTTATTAATTCATTTATATTCTATCATTCATTATTTCATGCTCCTTGCGGCGACAACAAGATTTGTCCTCTTTCTGACATTTGATCGCGCCGCTGTTTATATCTTATTTTGTTTTCTACAATAGTTTAACTGCTACGCGGTAGTGATCCTCTTCGAAAACCATTTTATCTTCAACATATTTCTTGCAACATAATACTTATCACACGTTACTTACATCACATTAATCTTCAAAAGGATAATTGTCTTGAAAGCCATTTTCAAATTTCCAAATTCTTCAAATTTGCGTTTCATTCCTTCATTATTCATTCCTTCATTATTTAATTCCTTCATTCCTTAATTATCCCCAGATATCTCGCCATCCAGTAAGGCCACAACCAAAATACTGGTTCCCTTACCTGACGAGCATCACCTGAAACTGCAGCCCACGGATTTTTATCCCATCTTACCGTTGAACGCATGCTTGCAGGTGGCAGTTCGGCTATTTGCAACTCTTCTAAAATTGGACTCCTTACAAGCTGGATATCTTCACGCAAACGGTGATCAATTGGCCAGTCAACAAGGTCAAGCGGTGCATCCCTCAAAAATTCAATGGTTTGCGGGATATTGACTTTTTTGCCTGTTGCCAAAGCATAAGTAAGGTTATTGATCAGATTCTCACCCGACTCCTGACTGTTCATCCACTCATCGGCTAGTTGTTCATAAAACGCCTTTAACTTTGGGTCATTTTCATATTTGAGCAAAATCGGGAAAAGGTAACCTTCCAGAGTCCTGTCAAAATAGATCTGCCAAGCCGGATTTTTGGAATTCAATTTTGATGCATTATCTAGATAGCCATGCTCCTCAATCATCTGGTGATAAATCTTTTCATATTTTTCATCCCCAGTGATATGTGCCGCAAACTTCAGATAGGCAAGCAATTCAAACGAATTAAGGCTTTTCTCCGATGACCAATCCGGGTCTTTGTTGAGTTGTTCCGGCGACCACACCGACCAACGGGTATGTGTCCCATCCACATCAGTCAGGTTAAAATCTGTCTTGATCAATTGGTCCATAATCTTTTTCACATGGTTCCTTATCAATACCTTTTCCTCCTCCCCGGCGGCAAATTCGTAATAGAAAAAATATCCCATCATATGGCCATCCATCTCATCGCTGCTTGTGTCCCCCTTCCAGAGCCACTTCCCATCCTTTGACTTGTGCCATCTCTCCTCAACAGGTTTGTAACGTGGGTCATTTACCAACTCATCTGCAAGTTGCCGGGGAGTATAGGTCCTGTTGGCATCGTTGACCTCTTTCCATTCTACAGGAACAATCGAACGTGCGAAGAACCCTTCGGTTCCAGTGACTTCCTGTAAATACCTTAAAAAATCGAAAGCCTTACGAGCTTTTATCTTTGCATCTTCGCTTTTGGTCACGGCATACCTGAAACTCTCCATTGCAAGGTAACCACCAGTGTATTCACCGTCATTGTCATCATCCGAATTGCGCCAGGTGGCGGTATCTCCTGGCACTTCAAGGCGCAGAACACCGGAAGTCCATGGAGGGCGTATATGCCTATTCATCAACTGCTTATAATAATTCCTTTCCTTATCGGCCAGCGTCATCCTGTGCCTCCGGATGCAACTTACCCCTTTGGAAGTGGCGATCCAGGCATTCCCATCCTTGTCGAAGGCAATATCATTGACCTGATTATTCGTCAGCCACCGTCGGCTGAAACGCAAGGAGTGGGAATAATCCTTGTTGAACCTGACAATCCCAACATTGGTCCCGACCCACATCAACCCATCGGGAGCCTGAATGATGCAGTTTACAAACGAGGAGGACAATCCCCCTTTAGGGGTCAGTTTTTTGATCATTTTGTTGTTTTGCCGGATGGAAATGCCACCCATTCCGCCAACCCAGATGTTTTGATCCCAGCCGAATGAAACAGCTTTCGCATAGGCACTTACCAGCTCGGTTGTATTTTGGTACAATACATTCTGATTTGTGCTGCACAAATACAAACCTGCATCGGTGGCTACCCACAAATTACCTTTCCCATCGGTCATGGCATCCCGAACCGATCGGGCAATTTTGTGATCCTGGTATTTCCATTGTCCAGACTGGTTTTTCCATATTCCAAAAGGTCCCAGAGCATAGGTCTCTGAATCTTTTGTACAAACAACTGAAACAGGAGGTATTACACCTTCCTCCTTTTTAAGGTTATTGTCACTGAACTGATAGAGGCCATTCCACGTCCCGAGCCATACTGTCCCATCTTCTTTTACCGCAACAGAATAAGCCGGGCCACGGTCATCGCCTGTTATAATTGGATCCCAACTCACTGAGCCAGCCTCTTTTCTAAAAACCCCCGAAGCTGTTGCAATCCATATAGTTGATTTCTGATCAACTGCAATGCTGCGAATATCGTTGGAAGCTGCATCATTACCAATGACAAAGGCATCATGGGTCTCCTGAACAAACAAAGAGTCTTTAACAGAATGGTGATCCGGATTGACAAGTTGTGGATCCCTGGTTTGGCAGGAGCTTAGGACAAGACAACCCAGAACCAGTTTAAAAAAACCAGCATATTTTTGTATATATAACTTTATAATCTTCATAATAAGGTATTTATATTTAATATTTTAAAACATTGGATTGAGGTTTATTGGTCATTTCAAATTCAAGGGTTCCCCCATTTTCGATCTCATCATAAGTGATGTACATCTGGTCTAATGGATTGCCATTCAATTTCGCCGAACGGATATAAAAATTCGCTTTAGAAACCTGATTGGCTTTAATTGTAAAAATCTTTCCATTCGGAAGTCTCAGGTCAACCTGATCAAATTGCGGGCTGCCGAACCAATATTTTCCATCGACAGGGTTTACGGGGTACATCCCGATCGAACTGAAGACATACCAGGCCGACATCTGTCCACAGTCCTCATTCCCACACAACCCTTCCGGGGAATTTGAATACAAGGTATTGATGATCTGATTGGTATAAAACTGAGTCTTCCCAGGTTGTCCAATGAAATCATACAAATAAGCAACATGGTGGCTAGGCTCATTTCCATGGGCATACTGACCAATCAATCCCGTAACATCTTCTGTATCTTCACCAAGTAAGGCTGAGGTCTGAGTAAAAAGGGAGTCCAGCATCTTACCAAAATCAGCCTTTCCACCCATTAACCGAATCAGGCCTTGAACATCGTGCGGTGCAAAAAAAGAGTATTGCCATGTATTTCCTTCGACGCAATGAGCGTTTCCGTACTCCGCAAAACGGGGCTGGAACGGTTCATAACAAGTTCCATTGCTATTTTTTCCGCGCATCAGATGATAAGATGGGTCGTATAAGTTCCGATACCATGTTGAACGGTCCATGTACTTTTTATACTCGTCCACCTTACCCAACAATTTCGCCACCTGGGCGATGCACCAATCATCGTAACTGTATTCCAGTGTTTTAGATACTGTGCCTGCTTTTTCCAAATCAGTTGGGACAAAATGGTATTGTCTGTAAAAACCCAACCCTTTACGGTCCGTTTCCGATACCTTCACTAGGGCTTCAAACAACTCTTCAGCGTCAAAGCTGCCTATTTTCTTTGTTAAAGCATCCGCAATCAAAGAGGCTGCATGGTAACCGATCATCGACCCACCCTCGTTGCCGGCTATTTCCCAATAGGGCAATTCCCCGGTCTGGCGATATTTAGCCAACATGGAATGGATGATATCGGCTTCCACTTTGGGTTGCATCAACGAAAGCAGAGGGTTTTCGGCGCGGAAAGTGTCCCACAACGACAACAAGGTGTATTGGGTATAACCGACAGCCTTTTCTGGAACATGTTTGAAATTCTTATAGGAACCATCAGCATCTGAAAACCGGTAAGGGGCTATATAGCTATGATACAAAGAAGTATAGAATATTGTCTTTTTGATTGAATCGGGTGTTGTAACAGCTATTTTAGACAGTTCCTTATTCCATTTGCCACGGTTGGCCTGGCAAAACCGATCAAAGTCCCATCCGAACAGATCGGCTGTTTTCAGGTTATCCAGAGCGCCCTCTTCGCTTACAGAAGATATGGTAACTTTTACCATCAATTCTTTCGATTCTTTACCATCGAATGAGAAAGCCGCTGCCAGGTGATTGCCTTTGGCGATCTGGTTGCCGGTTGCCTCAGAAGTTAAAAAGAAATGGTGCTCCTTTATTTTACGCGAAAATTGCATTGCAAAATAGACACGCTGAACATTGGCCTTTCCTGACGAAAACCGGTATCCCGTCAACAGATCGGGGGATCTGTAATTAATTAGGGCATCGGTTGTCCGGTCATTTGCAGTAAAACCAAGATTTAAGACAACACTTTGAATTTCAGGTGATTTATTGAAACTATACCTGTGCATACCAACAAATTCCCCAGCGGTCAATTCCACATCAATGTTGTCATCCATCAGATTAACCCTGTAATATCCAGGCGAAGCCTTTTCGGAAGTATGGGTGAATTTGGATTGATATTTCAACAGGAAATGTTTGTCAAAAGGTCCTGAATGCCCATCGCGGTTCACAAAACCATTTGGATTAAGATGGTTTTCAGTAATTATTTGATTAACTGTCGAATCGCTTTGTACAAAATATTTTTCCAAGATTGGTTTGGTTGTTGGCAGGACTGAAATGTCACAATAATCGGCAACACCAGTACCATTTAGATGGGTATGCGAAAATCCAACGATCATGCTGTCTGCATAACGATAACCGCTACTGTACTGCCAACCCTGACCTCCATTGTCGGGGCTAAGCTGCATCATTCCAAAAGGGTATGCAGCACCGGGAAACATGTTCCCAAAGCCTTTACCCATTTCGCCACCTGTGCCAATAAACAGGTTGACAAAATGAACAGGATTAATCGCTTCAGAATTTCCGCTCCGACAAGAAATAATAAAAGGAAACAATAGAAACAATAGAAATAAGTTGCGCATACAGTTCAATAAGAGTTTACTTCAAAACTATAATTGCCAGAACCGACCTTAACAAGTTGATTCCCCTCTGAAAAACCCAGACATTCCAGTTCATTAACCCTATTGATGGGAATACCACGTTCTGTCACTTTATCATTTTTGGCTGCAGGGATGTAAACCAATGCTGAAGTATTGAATGGCACCTGTACATTTAAAAGATATTTTCCAGTTCGTTTTTCACATTCTGTTGAGATTGTACCCCTTAACGTTTCGATTCTGGCTTTTGCTGAATCCAGGCTATCCAAAAGTTGTGGCTTTACGACAAACGTTGAGTAAGCCGGATTCTTTTCATCCGATTGAATTCCTGCAATGTACTTGTAAAACCAGGCATCGATGCTCCCCATCATCACATGGTTTTTCGATTGCTTCAGGGTCCAGAATTCACAAACCGTAGTGTATTTTTCCATCATGGCATTCCAGCCCGGATAACTTTTCTGATTGATGATCTTCCACGCCACGTCGGCACGACCCATCCTTGCCAGGACTTCGGGCATATATTTGGTTCCAAGGACTCCGGTTGTCAGGTGTGAGGAATTCTTTCCAACAATATCCGCAACCAAATTAACCAATACTTTATCTTTCTGATTGTCGGGCACGATTCCCAGAAACAGTGGAAAAGCATTTGCCATCTGGCTTCCATCGTTGTAATTGGAAGTTTTAACATTCAGATAAGTCCGGTTGTACTTTTCCCTGATTTGCTCTAACAATTTTTTATAATATTCAGAATCTGCATCTTCACCCAATATTCGGGCAACCTGCGAAATGATCCTGGCATCAAGAAAATAAAAAGCAGTTGGTACCGATTCCGGCTCGCCCTCTTTCCAACCTTTGATCCTACTTCCCCAATCGCCGATCCAACCTTTGGGCAGGATCAAATCCTTGGAAATGCTTTGTAAAAAAGCCATGTATTTTTTCATGGCCGGATAATGATGCTTCAATATCCTTTGATCACCATATTGTAAATAAAATTGCCACAACAAGGTAAAATAGGTGCTGCTCCATTCCACACCGTTATCTTTAATATAGGGTCGCGGCGAGATGATCGGGATATCGCCTGTTTTCTCATCCTGGTTCTCCCTGATCCCTTCGAGCCAGTTTTCATAGAACAGGGCCATGTCAAAGTTGAACATCGCTTCCTCAACCGTTACCTGTGCATCGCCCAACCAACCAAGCCGCTCGTCCCTTTGGGGACAGTCCATCGGGTAACCGATCATGTTGCTTTTTTGTGACCAGACTGTTGCTTTGTGTATTTTATTGACCAATTGATTGTTGCACTCAAATTGACCAATCTGGTCATTCGCCGAATAGGTAGCCCTTCCAACCACTTTGAGGATGTCCAAAGGCCCATTTTGGACTGTCACTTCCACATACTTAAACCCAAACCATGTAAAACGGGGTTCGTAAGTTTCAATGCTGTCACCTTTCATGATGTACTCAGCAGAGGCATTGGCGTGTTCATTGCTCGTCACATCAATGGTCCCGTCTGCGTTAAGGTCCTCAGCAAACCTGATTTTCAAGGTTGTATTCTTTGTTCCTTTTGCTGAGATCATGACTGTTCCTGCAAAATTCTGTCCCATATCGTAAACCTTCATTCCAGGTTTTGAAACTACTATCTCCTTCGGCACAAAATTTTCCTGGGCTGCGGTGGCTGGCATCCTGTTGGAAACGAGCC
>CAIYPA010000548.1 GCA_903927965.1 uncultured Bacteroidia bacterium
ATCAATATATACAAAATCTTATCAGTACACAGTTATCAATAGTCCATATTGAACGTCAAATAGTTGAGAGGATAAAAATGGAAGTTCTTTTGATTATCTACAAGTATTGATAACGCCTACTATGCGCCCAGCAGCCAATGGGGAGAACGCCCTTCTTATTTTCGTACATATCATATACGGCATAACCGTCCGTCTGGATCACCCCCTGATAATCCTTAAATAATTGAAGTGCGACTTTTTGTGCCCGGGAACCATGGTCGTAATGGAAGAAGACCAGGTCCCTCATCACCGCCCGGACCATCCAGATGTACCCTTTTACGGCCCTGTTCTTTTCATCGTTTATGATCGGGATCGTGGTCTCATCGCTTTGGATATAATCTGAACTTATTACAATCTCCATAAGCCTGTAATAAGTCGGCCTCATCAGGTCGGCCACGCCCTGGAACCATCCGTTGATAGTGGCCGGGGAGATCGTTATGCCCTGTTGCTGGAACATTTGGATCTGGCGGTAAAATGGAAGATGGTTCACGTATTTGTCGATGGTGATATCGGCCAAAAGGGTTGCCCCGGCATAGCTTTTGGCGATCGGCAGCAATGGCATCGGGGCGGTCACGATTTGCTTCTCCACATCAAGGCCCTTGTCCTTTAACACATATTTGTGGCGGATGATCTTGCGCACAAACCATCTGGCAGGGTCGCGTTCCAATACTTCGGTCACCTCCGGTTCCAGCTCGGCCCACTTGTCCAGTCCGGGAATGTCAGGGTAAATGTGGCATTCTTCCCTTGGGAGGCTTTCGGGCAGGGGCTTGCGTACGGGGTGGTTTTTTGCCTTTATGGGGACACGGATTGTCTTGTACTGCTCTATCTCCTCTTTGGCGCTGGTGGCGAGTTCTTTTTCCTCCGGGAGAAGGTCAAGCCCTTCAAAATCGAAGCACCTTTGCTGCGGGTCGCCATTGATGTGCCCTTCGCTGGATTTGCCCCAGATCTTCCGCTGGAGCATCTCGACCTGCTGTTTCAGCCTCGCGATGGTCACGTCTTTTTGGTCGATCTGTTGCTTGTAGGAGGCCCTTTCCGACTCGAAGTTTTCATAGTTGGCAAGCTGGCTTTTCAGCTTGGATGTTTCCCTGAAAAGCCCGTCCCGGTCCTGTAAAATTTGTTGCAAAAAAGCCTCTTCCGCAGTTGTCATTCCCCCTTGTTTTTAATGGCTTAAAGATAGTAAATATCAATTAATCAGCCAAATAAAAACAAGTTATTTCCAATTATTTTTAACGTTTTTCCTTACTTTTTTGTCCACTTTGTCATCCCTACCAACACCTTGCACCATCATCATCAGGTCCTGCCAACTGGACCGGAAAGTCTTGGAGGCCTGGTCA
Organism: uncultured Bacteroidia bacterium; assembly: GCA_903927965.1. Taxonomy (GTDB): domain Bacteria; phylum Bacteroidota; class Bacteroidia; order Bacteroidales; family Prolixibacteraceae; genus JAAFHB01. The sequence continues at coordinate 1,374 of CAIYPA010000548.1, forward strand.
AAAACAGGCAGTTTGAAACAGCCAGACTCCAGCTTCATGTGGTAGATCACAAAGCCACCGCATTCCATGTGAAGGATTTTCATGCTGGTGCACGGACGGTTGACAAATATGTACACGTCACCGTCCTGGATGTTGCCGCCCATCAGGTCGGTTACCATTCCGCTGAGGGTATAAAAACTGCGGCGCATATCCGTTGGATAAGAATACAGATAATACTGCATCGACGATGTGAGGCTGAACATCCTACTGGTGGGCTAGGATCAATAATGGCCGCAACAGCTCCGGGTCGGTCAAACCATCCAGTTTTACGCAGACACCATTGGGGTAGGTAATCTCACAGGAAATCGTGTTGTTTGCCGTTGCCGCATCCGGATGGGCATTCGACCTGTTCTGCACAGTTGCCGGGTTTCGTGATGTCCGGTCTTTTGGTCCGTTGTCAAAAACCACTGGCACAAATCCCCTTTTGGGCGGCAATTGCCCCTTCAACTTGTTCTGCCAATAATAGAACATAGACTCCTTCAATTGCTGGTTGGCGCAATAATCACGTACGGATAGACCGGATTCCAGATAACCGTCATAGATGGACCGAAACTGTTGAACGTTTAACATCGTTTGGCATTTTTAAAAATGAAGGCCAAACTTAAAAAACCAAAAAACAATCTAAAATACGTGGTTTACCGAATGCTTACAAACAAGAAAGAGTTTCAAAAACTTTCCACGGCATTAGTTTCTGCAATTCGATCAGTAATTGCATCAGAAGCCGAATACCAAAGAGCAAAGTGGACCCCAATAAAAACATTTAGAGATTGGAAGTCAAAAGATTTTTATGGTCAATATATGCTAACTGAAAATATCAAATTGTATGCATCTCAGTTAAGAAAAGCATTGGAAAATCCCGAGAATCATCAAAGAATTATAGGCCCAAAAAACTCTGGGAAAACTCGATTAGCATATGAATTATTTAAAGAAATAGATAAGACCATTCCATCACATCCAGAAGTTGAAAATGTTTTGTATTATGACCTCAAGTTTGGATCTTTTGGAAGTATTGAAAGTAAATTACTTGATCTACAGGTCATTAATCAGCGAAAGATATTAGTTCTTGATAATTGCTCTTATGAGATTCACGAGAAAATATATAATGATTTCCTTTTTAATACAAAAATAAGTCTATTGTCAATTGGAGATCAATTAGATAAGGATAATGGAAACATTAAACTTGATAGTCAGTTTGCGGATCAAATTATTGAAAAGATTTCAAATACATCCGGTAATTCAAAGCATACGCAATATATTCTGAATAATTCCAATTCCAATATTAAACAAGCAGTAGCATTAATCGAATTCATATCAAAAGACGATAGATTTTTGCTTGGTGAATATGATCAAATGTGGAATCAAATATTGGGCGTTGAATTAATTCAAAATAAAGCCCTGTCAATTTTAGAGGAGATCTCATTATTTACATATATTGGCTATTCTGGTCAATTTCAACATCAATCGGATTTTATTCGAGAACTTTTACAAATAGAGAAGATAGAAGAATATGCAAAGATAATTAATCAACTTGAGGAAAGGGGCTTAATCAAAATTACCGGAGATTATATTGTCCTAGAAACATTTATTGAAGAATTAGCTATTAAACGGCTTGGAAAGCTTGTAAATGAAAATATTAATGAATACTTACATAAACTTTCTCAAAATCAATTATCTAAACCATTTGCAAATAGACTTAATGAGTTAAGTGGACTAAAGTCAACAACAAGAATTATAGAAATTTTCACTAAGGGTGATGGTCTCTTTTCAAAATATGATTTCATAAGCACCGATGAAGGTGCTCGAATTTTAATGAGTTTGTCAGAAATAGCTCCACTGCAAACAATTGATGCAATAAATAGAGCCTTGATTGATAAAAGCATCAATGATTTAATGCAGTTAAAAAAAGGAAGAAGAAACCTTGTCTGGACTTTAGAACGATTATGCTTTAGAAATGAAACTTTTAAACTGGCAACTAAAACTCTGTATAAACTTGCACTCGCTGAAAATGAGAATATTAGCAATAATGCAAGTTCTCAGTTTAGTCAATTATTTCAAGTCTATCTCCCTGGGACTGAGTCAAGTTTGGCTGAAAGGATGATTCTTTTGAGTGAAATCCTTGCCTCTTCAGAAGAAAAGGAATTCTCCGTAATACTTAAAGCAATTAACAGGGGGTTAGGTGTACAAGATTGGATGAGAATGGGGGGCGCCGATACGCAAGCAGGAATAAATTTGCAGGACTATCGCCCTGTTAATGATGAGGAGATCTTAATATATTGGGACCAATTAATCCAAATGTTACTACAGATTGGCACCGTGGAAGCTTTTCAGATAATAACTAATAGATTTGCTCAACATTTTCAGCGTGGTAATAGGATTTCAATTTTAAATGCAATTGAACGTGTTTTGGGTGAAACGAAAGAGATTGATAAAGTTTTAAGACAGCAATTTGCGAATATCTTAACTGAACAGAATAAATATGAATCTGGCCATATTCAAATTTTGTTAGAGTTGCAAAAGAAATATTCAAGTAATTCAAATGAGGAGCAGTTAAACATAAAGGTTGTTGAACCCCCATATTCCAGCTATAAGAACGAATCAGGTAAAATAATTGATCAAGCTGAAGTTATCGCAAGAGAATATGCACGTGAACTTATAAATGATGATCCCAATCAATTGATAGATAACATTGTTTTACTTTTGCAAGGAGATCAAAGGCAGACAATTAACTTTGGACATGAAATAGGATTGGTTAAACCTGGATTTAAGGAATTAATTGATGCTGCAATTGAAAACTTAGTGGCTATTACGACTGAAAAGCAAAATAATTCATTGATCGAAGGTTATCTTTACGGTGTCAATGATCAAACAGCTATTAGAAATGTGATTAACCAATATCTTACACATCCGCAAATTAATTTTCATGCAATTAGATTAACAAAACTTCTTGAAATTACTATTGAAGACTTAGAAAAGCTTAAGGCACTAATTCAAGAAAACCCAAATTACATTTTCTCGCTTCAATATTTGAGAATTAATCACCTATCATTTGATGAATTCATTGGTTTTATAGATTGGCTGAAGAATGTTGAGCCGTTCGGTCGGTGGTCGGCTATAGAGTTTACTAATGATTACTTGAGTAAGAATGAAGAAAAGTTACCGAATTTAAAGGATTTCTTATCCTCTTTATTGATAAAAGAAGGAATACTATCTTCTGAATCAAAAAGCCTCATACCCCATCACTATTTCAAGAAAATAGTTGAAAAACTGGATGAAGTTGGAGGTTTGGATGATGTCATAATAGAGTTCCTTACTAGGGAAATCCTTATATATGCAACAGATTTAAATTTCCGTAATGAATACATTGTATATGAGATCATTGATATTTTATTTACAAAATATTGGGAAAAATCATGGCCGATAATTGGCCAAAGTATGTTAGACATGGATTATTATGGATCATATAATTTGATCAATGTACTAAAAATCTATAAATCCTATATAAAGGAAAATCTCCTTACTTGGATTGATCAGTATCCTTTAACTGCTCCTCAATGCGTTATACATTTTGTTGATTTTGAAATCCAGGAAGATGGACATCGAGCTTGGTCTCCACTTGTTCTGGAAATGTTCAATAAATATGGAACAAATGAAATTTTCTTGAACGAACTTTCTTATGTATTGCATAGTTATTCATTCAGTGGTTCAGCATTGCAAAAATTAGCTGAAAGAAAGAGTTTAATAATACAAATATTGGATCATCCAATTCCACAAGTAAAGGAATTTGCGAAGTTGGAAATTGAAATGTTTGATTCTAGGATCAAAAGGGAGGAAATGTTTATTCAAAACGTTAATATTGAGTTTAATTGATTGAAATATTGTCGAATTCAATGGAGTTGAATTTCATATGGGAGTTAATTTAGTTTATGTTTTCTAGGAAAAATATTTAAACATGTGTGAATCCTATGAGCCGGATGTGCGTTGGGATATGCATGGAATAACTGACAGACACGGGTTTGAGCAATTAATAATTGTAAAGGGCTATTTCCACGATCAGGTTCCGGTTGAGTTTGTCGACGCATTTAAGACAGTGGAATATCTACAGGCTCATTTCTATTATTGGTGGCCCATGTATGATGAAGCAATGAACAAGGCACTTAGGATTTTGGAAATGTCGGTTAAGCTGAAAGCCAAGGAGTTGAATATTCCATTGGAGTTTACAACCGACAAAAATAAAACATTCAAAAAGACCATTTATGCTTTAATAAATGAAATCTTCATGGAACCTTATTTGGTCAATTTAAAGGAGCAAATCCACCGGGCAAGAAAAATTCGCAATTCTCAAATGCACCCTGAAACGAATTCCTTTAAGGGTGGTATAGGTGGTTTGGGTAAGAACATGGAACTGTTCGTCTTGGTAATCAATGAATTATTTCGTGAGAATGAATGGTTGCAGGATCATTTCAATCAGGATGTACAGTTCGCAAAACAGATTGAGTTATTTAGAAACAACTTACTGGTTTTTGAAAAAAATGGTCAAGGCATTCTTTCATCCGGTATAATTGCTTTTAGGCTTTTGGATGAAACTCTATTGTTAATCCTGAATCCAGTTTTGACGAACACAATACAGGCTTTATCGGAACATCGCTATCCAAATCCTATTAAAGTTGAATTGTCAACATTCGCATTTCAGGACGAAATGTTATGTGGGACATCAGTTGAAGGACACCAAACCAGGATATTCACAACAGCCAAACCTGAGAATTTACGTTTATTTGAAAACCATCAATCCGGTTTAGAAGCAGTTAATGAACTAGATAGATGTTTCTATAATCATTTTATGGCCGATGAGGCCTCATGGAGTTTGGTAAAGATGGAATACAACTATCTTAAAAAACAACTTGATCTTTGATGGTGAATTGTCTTTTTATGTGGTCAAACAAAGGAAGTAGTATAATATTCCGCTTATTGATCATCAAATGGTGGATGAAAATGGGGTTCGGCATATTTCCAATGTGTTAACCATCATATTGGAAATAAGGTAAATAAGGTTTTATTGTTCTTTTTACATCAGGCTATTAAGGTTGAGAAAAAGGGTAAATAAGGTTTTTCCACGGATAGTGATGAAGGTGTCCGAAAACGCTAAAAATTACCGCAAGGTTCGCTAAGAAAAATTCGCAAGGTTCGCAAAGAATTAGAATACAAACAATTACCTTTGCGATCTTAGCGAAACCGTTGCGTACTTTGCGGTAAAATAACCTTTGGGGACACCCTAATCGCTAAATTCGCGCTATCCCTAAATCCCTGCCATCGGGAACACCACACCTTCAAAGGCCATTGCATTGGATGATATTCCTTATTGGAATATGGAATATTTCCTTTCATATACTTGTATTTCATGATGATATTGATTAATATTGCAAATCGGAATATGGAATATTTTGTAATATGAGAACACGACAACCCACAATGAGTCCTTTGGATGTGGTGGTTTTACTTAAAATCATCTGTTCAGGTGATCATTCATTGAATCAAAAACCAATGGCTGAATCATTGTTTATGAGTCAGTCGGAAATCAGCAAATCGTTGGCCCGATCGCAATATGCAGGTCTTCTGGATTTACCAGTTAAAAAAGTGCGAAAATTGGCCTTCATGGATTTTTTACAGTATGGCATTGCCTATGTTTTTCCGCAGCAACCAGGAGCAGTTGTTCGTGGAATCCCAACATCACATTCTGCACCACCATTGAATTCACACATTCAAAGTACCGAACACTATGTTTGGCCATCTGGGAAAGGAACCGTGCGTGGACACAGTATTATCCCGCTCTATCATTCAGTGGTTGATGCGGTTCAAAATGACCCTAAATTGTATGAGCTTCTTGCCATGGTAGATGCACTTAGGGTCGGCAGAGCTAGAGAAAGAACTTTTGCCATTGAAGAGCTTAGAAAAAGAATAGTCGATGGAGAATAGGAGGATTAACATAGGTGTTGTTGCCGAAGTTGCCAGGGGGCTAAGTGAACTTAAAGACCAAATGATTTTTATCGGTGGATCGGTGGTTAGTCTTTATGCAGACGACCCTTCAGCTGATGAGATTCGCCCAACAGGTGATATAGACTTGACAATCAATTTAATGAACTTTAGTCATTGGGTTCGAATGCAGGAAAGATTGTCAGAACTTGGATTTTATCCTGATCCATATGGACATGCGATTTGCAGTTATAAATACAATTATATTCCGGTTGATATTATGCCTGCTGAAGAAAGCCATTTCGGACCAGCTAATAAATGGTACAAAATTGGATTTGAGAAATTGTGGAGGATAAAAGCTGAGGACGAAGAAATTAACATTCTACCGGCACCAGTCTATCTTGCAACCAAATTCGAGGCCTTTAACGATAGAGGTGGCGATTATCGGACGAGTCGTGATTTTGAAGACATCATCTATATCCTTGATAACCGGATGACGATCGTATCTGAGATTGAAAATGCACATCCTTTCGTCGTCGAATTTCTTAAATCTGAATTGACTAAAATTGTACAAAATCGATTGATGAGCGAAATTCTTTCTGTAAATTTACATCCGTTTGTCATTGACGAGAGATATCCAGTAGTTTTAGATAAAATCAATCAAATACTTAAACCTTAAATCATGCATTCTAATGAACTGAACAGCGTCGAACATTACATCATTCACCAACTGACCGGTGTAAACCTGAACCAAGGTATTGTGTCGGAATCCCAAAGTAGTTATGAGGAACAATGGAAGTATTCGTTAGCCATGTTAATATTAATTAAGAACAAGGTGAATAAAACTAAATATTCGTCGCCTGCCTTGCGATCAGGTACCAGTTCCCTTTTTTCTTTATCCAGATATTCGTAATTCTTCTGGCAGTACTTTGCTTTGGATCTTTTGGCTGATCAATCAGGACTTCCTTGCCCATGACGATGGCAATGTTATCAATAATGGTTATCCGCTCAATTGTTTTCTCATAAGCCTGATATCTTGTGCCGGATTTCATGGCCTGAATAATTTCTTTCCCCGTGACAACTTTCCCTGCCGGGTTGTTGATCACATATTCGGGTGACCATATCTTCCTGAGCGTTATTGTGTCAAACTTTACCAGAGCTTCAGACCAGGTTACTTCCAATTGCCTGATTTTCTGTTCATCCTTCGATTGGCCAAAAGAGAAGGAAAATGCGATTAATGCGAGCAACAGACTTAATACTACTTTTTTCATAATATGTGTGTTTTATGATTTGGATATCAAAAGTACCAAGAAATATCCAGATTTACCAATTATTGAGCTTATTTCATCCTTGCATTAGAGCACTTCCTGACTGAATAAACCCGTCTGCAATTTAAAATCTGGTGCCGGAAATAGTGCACAGTTTATAGCTTTCGGATTAAAAATCAACTGATCAAAAAAAAAGAAAAACTTGTTGGTAAACCTATTAAAGTTAATCATATCTTTATCATTATTAAGTCTAAATAAATATAATTTGTTAATTGACTTAATATGAGGTCTATAGTGAATTATGAAATCATCATTAGACCAATATTATTTGACAAACAGGGGCTAAACTCTTGTTTTAACGAAAGAACAAAAGGGACTATTGAAACGGCTCATATCAAATATCGATCAGACAGAGGAGAGGTTTAAAGAGAAAATTGAAGCATATAAGGAGTTAATGGATGTTTTTCATGCCCGAGTAGACAGTGTGATCATCCGGGATAATGATCCATCCGTAATCCGCTATCGTACACGTGGAAAACTGGATGTACGGAGCCGGATTGATTTGCTTATAGATGAAAAAATGCCCTTTCTTGAACTCTCTACCCTTGCGGCTTTCGGGCAGTACGACAACCAGTTCCCATCGGCTGGTATTGTTACCGGTATCGGAAAGATACACGGAAAACTTTGCATGATCATCGCCAATGATGCGACAGTCAAAGGGGGTAGCTATATTCTTGAAACTTTGAAAAAACACCTTCGCGGTCAGGAAATCGCGAACCGCAACCATCTGCCATGTGTCTATCTTGTTGACTCAGGGGGTATTTTTCTGCCCGAACAGTCAAGGATCTTTCCCGATCGTGACGGTTTTGGCCGGATCTTTTACAATCAGGCTCAGATGTCATCGGCTGGAATCCCTCAACTCTCCATTGTGATGGGGTCGTGTACCGCAGGTGGTGCCTATGTTCCTGCGATGAGTGACGAAACCATTATTGTCAGGGATCAGGGTACCATTTTTATTGGCGGACCTCCATTGGTTAAGGCGGCAACTGGCGAAGAGGTTACGGCGGAGGAACTTGGAGGGGCATTGGTCCACACAGGTATTTCAGGCGTTGCCGACCATCTTGCAGAAAATGAACAAGATGCTATTCAGATTTGCAGAAATATCCTGGAATTTATCCCTTCGGAGGAGCCGCAACTTTACGAAAAGGTGCCGATAGAAGAGCCAGCTTATAACATCAATGAAATCTACGGTCTGGCTCCTGTGGATCTTAGAAAACCTGTTGACATTTATGGAATCCTGGCCAGGATTGTCGATGGCAGCAAATTTGAAGAATTTAAACAGAATTATGGACCTACACTCGTCACCGGATATGCTCGGATAATGGGTTTTCCGGTTGGTATTGTTGCCAACAATGGATTTCTCACTTCTGAAGCTTCATTAAAGGGGGCACATTTTATTGAACTTTGCAATTTCCGCAGGATACCACTTCTTTTCCTTCAAAATATCAGCGGATTTATTGTTGGAAAAAAATACGAGCACGAAGGGATTGCGCGAAACGGTGCCAAGTTGATCCATGCTGTGGCGACCTCCACCGTTCCCAAAATAACCGTGATCATCGGAGGATCGTTTGGTGCTGGAAATTACGCGATGGCTGGCAGGGCTTACGATCCCGATTTCCTATTTATGTGGCCCAATGCAAAGATTGGGGTCATGGGCGGTCAGCAGGCGCAGGATGTCCTTGATTCGATCAATGGGAACAATCAAAATGATCTGATTACCAGATTTGAAGAAGAAAGCTCCGCCTACTACAGCACTTCAAGGCTTTGGGATGATGGGATTATAGATCCGGCAGATACAAGGACAGTTGTTGGGCTCGCAATCTCAGTTAGGTTCAACAAAAAATTTGCTCCGCCCAAAAATGGCGTTTACAGGATGTAGTTCATTATAATGAAGAATTAAAAATTAAGAATTAATAATGGAATGAAAAATGTTGCTTGAACTTGATAATCATCATATTAATAGAATGAAATTCAATGGCATTACCGGATAAATTGTTGGTGGCAAACAGGGGCGAAATAGCCTTGCGGATCATCAGATCGGCAAAGCTATTGGGCATTCAGACTGTTGCCATTTATACAGAATCTGAACAAGAAGCCGGTTACATGATGTTGGCAGATGAAAGAATATCTCTTGGGGTGGATGACCTGAGTGCTACTTTTTTGAACATTGACAAGATCATTGAAATTGCCGTTGCGACCGGATCAAAAGCCATTCACCCGGGATATGGGTTTTTATCCGAGAATCCCGATTTTGCCGTTGCATGTAAGAAACATCATATCATTTTCGTGGGTCCCGAGCCGGAAGTCCTCAGATTGATGGGGAATAAACCGGATGCAAAAAAAATGGCTGCCAATCTTGGAATACCTGTGGTTGCAAGCCACAGACTTGAACCCGGATCTGATCTTTCAGGTCTATCAATTGAATTTCCAGTGTTGATCAAAGCATCTTTTGGTGGTGGCGGAAAAGGGATGAAACTGGTTTACAATCCCGAAGAATTGGAGGAACAGGTTAAGCGATCGTCACGCATGGCCCTGGAATATTTCGGGAATGGGGAACTTTTTGTCGAACAATACATCCGGAATGCACGTCATGTTGAAGTCCAGATCATGGGGGACAAATTTGGAAATGTTATTCATTTGAACGAGCGGGAGTGTTCGATTCAGCGGAATCACCAAAAAATCGTGGAAGAGGCCCCGGCGATTTTTCTGTCACAGGAGTTGCGCGAAAAATTGTTGTCAAATGCAGTAAAAATTGGGAAATCAGTGAATTACACAGGAGCTGGTACAGTTGAATTTTTGGTGGATGAAGCTGGCAATTATTTCTTTATGGAGATGAACCCCCGGATTCAGGTGGAACATGCTGTTACGGAACAGATCACCGGAATTGACATTGTCTCCGAACAGTTAAAAGTCGCATCAGGATTTCCTCTTTCACTTTCACAGCAACAGGTGATTGTTGCTGGTCATGCCATTGAAATCAGAGTTTATGCTGAAAATCCTGCAAATGAGTTTCGTCCTTCCTCTGATCCACTATTATCAATCAATCTGCCACTGCATCACCCTGATATCAGGATTGAGGCCGATCTGCAGAACAAACAGCATACAGGCAACAGTTTTGATCCTCTGCTGCTCAAGTTGATTGCGAGGGGGAAAGATCGCAAAAGTGCTATCAAATTACTTAGAGAAAGCATCAGGGATTTAAATATCATCGGTCCGGGAAACAATGTCAAATACATGGAAATGATCCTTGCCCACGACCTTTACTGGCAAAATCTGATTTCAGTCGAATTTTGCGGGACATATCATAAAGAACTGATCCGATATGATAAAGCAGAAATGGATCCTGAGATTCTTCCTTATCTTATTGCACTGGCAATTGAAAAGTCCTACCTGGAAAGTGATTGTGAAAAAGTTGCAGATGTATGGAAATATACTGGATATTGGCGATTGTCATCAACAGTAATTCCGATTGCGATTGATGATAAAAATTACAAGGTCCGTCTTACAAGTCGTGATAGGTCTATGCCCTCTTTTTTAGTGAATGGAATTGTCACCAACTTTTTAATTGAGTGCAAATCGGAAGATTGTATGGCGGTTACGATCAACAACGCAACAAAGGGAATCTATTATCACATGACAGATCAGGGTGAAATCAGAATAAGCCTTGGAAATATTCAGCACCGGATTACATTGCCCAGGTTATTGAAAAGTTATCCAGAAACAGCCAAGCGCTCCGAAAGTGGAGCAATTGCTGAATCCAATGATATTATCTCACCGCTTTATGGTAAAATACTCGAAGTCTTTATCAAAGAGAACCAGTTAATTAAAGTTGGAGACCCATTGCTTGTGATCGAATCGATGAAATCTGAAAACCATATTCTCTCGCATCGGGATGCCAGGGTGAAAAAAATTGCAACTAAAGTAGGGGCGCAGGTCACCGACCGTATGCCACTTATCTATTTGGAGGATTAAAATGAATGAGCTATTAGACAACAACACAATTAATTACAGGGAAAAGATCAGGGCTTTTTCCGAAAACGTGATTAAACCAATCGCCATAGCGCAGGACCAAAAAGAGGAGTTCCCTGTTTTTTTGGCCAAACAGATGGGTGATACCGGTCTGTTTGGAATTACCCTTCCTGCAAAGTATGGAGGACAAGGTTTGGATTACCTTTCCTATATCATTGCCATTGAGGAGATTGCCCGCATTGACAGTTCACCGGCGGCAACTGTTGCTGCGCACAATTCCCTCGGAATTAATCCTATTTATACCTTTGGAACTGAAGATCAGAGGCTTCAATTCCTGCCGGGATTGTGTACCGGGGAAAAACTGTGGGCATTCGGCCTCACCGAAAGCAATGCCGGTTCAGATGCAAAGGGGGTCGAAACTGTGGCGAAACTGGAAGATGAACAATGGACTATTAATGGATCCAAAATATTCATCACAAACAGTTCCTCTGAAATTGCTTCGGGCATTACCCTTCAGACCATCACCGATGAAAAAAACGGGGAGAAGGAACTTTCTGTCATTTTAGTTGACAGGTCAACACAGGGCTATTCCACTACCCCAATTAAAGGGAAATTAATGTGGAGGGCTGTTGACAATGGAAAGCTTGCTTTCGAAAATTGTAAAGTTCCTGCTTCAAACCTGTTGGGAAAACGTGGTGAAGGGATGAAGATCATGCTCTCAACGCTGGATGCCGGAAGGCTTTCGATTGCAGCCATAGGACTCGGACTTTCACAGGGGGCTTTTGAAATGGCCCTCGAATATGCACAAAAGCGCAAGCAATTTGGAAAACATCTGGTTGAATTTCAAGCCATATCCTTTAAACTTGCGGAGATGGCCACAAAAATTGAATTGGCCAGGAACACCTTGTACCATGCCTGCCGGTTAAAAGATGCTAGTTTGCCTTTTGCAAAGCAGGCCGCCATCTCAAAGCTTTATTGTTCGGAGATTGCCAAGGAGGTCGCTGATGAATCCCTTCAGATCCATGGTGCGTATGGATTTTTACGTGAAAACCATATTGAGCGATTTTATCGTGACCAGCGGTTACTCCAGATTGGTGAAGGCACTTCCGAAATACTGAAAATGGTCATCTCCCGCAGCATTATCCAATCCTAAACGCAACAATTATGGATATCATCAAAAAAGAAGAAAAATCTACGAAGACTGTGTTTCGGGAACCATCCGATCGTAAGTCTGACCATATCAATCTGGCGATTCATTCGCAAACACCAGTCAATGAGATGGATGATCGGTTCTATTATGAACCCATGATTTCAGGGTTTCCTAAAGTTGATTCTGACCCAATTGCATTTTCCGGCAAAACATTGAAAGTTCCGATCTGGGTCTCCAGTATGACCGGCGGATATGCCCTTTCGGGTATCATCAACCGGAACCTTGCACGGGCTTGCAACGAGTTTGGAATGGGAATGGGCTTGGGTTCCTGCCGCAGGTTGCTCGAAGACGACACCTTCTTTAACGATTTTAATGTTAGGCCAATTATTGGCGACAATCAACCCTTGTTCGCAAACCTGGGAATTGCCCAGGTGGAGGAATTGGTTGAAAAAAAAGAAACTGATAGTTTAAGACGATTAATTGACCGGTTGCAAGCTGATGGATTGATTGTTCATGTCAATCCGCTACAGGAGTTTTTTCAGCCGGAAGGCAACATTATCAACCATCCGCCGGTCGAAACCATTGAAAAGCTTCTGGCTTTGATTGATTTTCCATTGATCGTAAAAGAAGTTGGACAGGGGTTTGGACCTCAGAGTATCCGCCGGTTGATGCAATTGCCACTTGCAGCGATTGAATTTGGTGCTTTCGGTGGAACGAATTTCTCAAAAATAGAAAACAGCCGACAACCGGTTCATCAAAAATCAAAGTACGAACCATTTGTGAATGTGGGTGTTACTGCTGAGGAGATGGTTGACCTTATCACCGGAATGGTAAGCAGAGGTGATCGGTTTCTTTGCAATCAACTGATCATTTCAGGGGGTATCCGGAACTTTCTGGACGGATTTTACCTGACCCAGAAATCTGTCCTTCCGGCAATATATGCACAAGCCTCTTTGTTCCTGAAATACAGTCAGGGCGATTATTCCGTTTTACAGCAATTTGTGAGCGACCAGATTGAAGGGTATAAAATGGCCCAAAACTATCTTACCTTAAAAAATAGATGATCGAAAAAGAACTAAATAATGACGTGTTTACTCCCCCTGATCCCACATTTGCGTGACTTTATGTATCTTATTGAAAGTCAGATCTCCCCCTTTAGAGCTTGTCCCGGCCTGCCCCGACACTCGGGGACATGTCGGGAGTTCGGGGTATTGGAAAAGGAAATTTAATGATTTTCATTATTTAATGTGATTTTGATTTAGTAATATGACAGTTATATCAGGCTTTTCAAAACTCGACAGGAGACAAAGAATAAAGTTCCTCGCTGAACATTCAAAAATGCAGGCGTCCGATTGTTTTAGAATATATGACTTTGACGCTCCCGAAGAACAACAAGGGGTATTTGAGCAGATGATCGAAAACTACATTGGGAATTTTCCTATTCCAATGGGTCTGGTGACCAATATGGTCCTCAATGGTGAATCATTGACAGTTCCTTATGTTACAGAGGAAAGTTCCGTGGTGGCAGCAGCTTCCAAAGCATCAAAATTCTGGGCTTCAAGGGGAGGTTTTACCGCTGTTGTCACTTCGATGACCAAGAAGGGGCAGGTTCACTTCACATGGAATGGCAACCAGAAAATAATCACAGAATTGTTCCCGGAAATCAGAAAAAAACTAATACAAGCTACCGATGTCATAACCGAAAAAATGAGAAAACGGGGTGGAGGAATCAAAGAGATCCAGCTCATCAACAAGACCAATGATCTTCCTTATTATTATCACATTGATGTATCCTTCGAAACAGCAGATGCAATGGGGGCAAATTTCATCAACAGTTGCATAGAGACTTTCGCCTCAGTTTTGGTGAATCTTCCCGAATTAAATACGGAGGAAAACCATATCGAAATCATTATGTCAATCTTATCCAACTATACCCCAGATTGTAAAGTAAACTGCCATGTTGAATGTCCGGTAGAAGACCTTGCTGGATGGGATAAAAAACTAACAGGTTTAGCTTTTGCAAGAAAATTCAAACATGCCGTGGACATCGCAAATCTAGACATTTCGAGGGCTGTCACCAACAATAAGGGAATCTTCAATGGAATAGATGCGGTGATGCTCGCATCGGGAAACGACTGTAGGGCCGTATCTGCATCGGCACATGCCTATGCCTCAAGAGGTGGCTCTTATAAGGGGTTAACCTCTATTTATTTATTTGATAATGTGTTCCGTTATGAACTTGAGTTACCGTTGGCCGTTGGCACTGTCGGCGGGATCACACGGATTCACCCCATGGTGAAAAAGGCGATGGCGATGATGAACTTCCCGGATGCCAAAAAGCTGATGATGATTGCCGCTGCTTCTGGTTTGGCGAATAACTTTTCTGCAATTGCTTCATTGGTAACGACAGGAATTCAGGCAGGCCATATGAGGATGCACCTGACGAATGTATTGAGCCAGTTGAATGCCAGTCAGGTTGAACGGGAAACTGTAATCCATCATTTCATGGACAGGGCTGTAAGTTATGCAGCAGTTGAAAAACTGATCATGGAAATTAGAAATAACAGATGAAAAGTCCTGAAATAAATATCTTTAAATCGCCTGCAAAACTTATGTTGTCAGGTGAATACCTTGTACTTAAAGGTGCCCTTTCGCTTGGCTTGCCCCTAAAATATGGACAGACCCTAAAAGTGGAGACATGCGAAGGTAAATCTGCAATGCATTGGCAATCAAAGATCAACGGAGTAGTATGGTTTTCAACGACCATTCAACTGCCAGATTTCAAGGTAACAGCATCCAACCTGCCGAAGATATCGGATACCCTTGTCCAAATTCTGATTGCGGCAAAAGAGCTGAATCCCGGTTTCCTGAAATTGAACCATGAATATCGGGTCACCTCCGGTATGGATTTTGATCCCGCCTGGGGAATTGGATCGAGCAGTTCGCTGATATCCAATATTGCCTGGTGGGCAGGTTGCGATCCATTTATTCTCAACAAAAAGATTTTCAACGGTTCAGGGTATGATATCGCGTGTGCAAGATCTTCAACACCAATAATTTACAAATTAGCAGAAGATCGACCTCTCTTCCGTAAGGCAGACTTTAAACCCCATTTTCATGGAAATCTATATTTCATTTACCTGAACCGGAAACAGGACACGAGAAAAAGTATCCTGAAGACGGATCTTTCAACCCTATCCAACATCGATATCAATACAATCTCGGAATTGACCCTACGTCTCGAAAAAGCTGAAGGTCTTGTCGATTTTCAAGAGTTGATGGATCAGCACGAAGAGCTTACCGGCAGAATTATTGGCCATACAACCGTCAGGGAGTTGTTTTTTAGCGATTTTAACGGATCCGTAAAGTCATTGGGTGCCTGGGGAGGTGATTTTATTCTCGCAGCTTCCAGTGCTTCTGAAAAGTACATACGGGACTATTTTATCGGTAAAAACCTGACCATAATCTTTCACTACAATGATTTTGTTTTGAATCCAGTTTTACAGGATTCAATTTGGCAGTAATCAGGAAATCCGGCGAAAATAATCAAGATGCAAAATATTTAATATATAGTAAATCAGGGATATACAATGATAGACAAAGAAACTGTAAATATAGGTTGGCGGGCCCCTTCCAACATCGCCCTGGTGAAATATTGGGGTAAAAGAGCCGGACAGCTTCCTGAAAATGGGTCATTAAGCATTACCCTTGACAAATCTTCCACCACGACTTTTCTGTCATTCAAACAAAAGAAGCACCCAGAAGAGTCCATTGATATGGAGTACTACTTTCATGACGAAAAAAATGAGAAATTCAACGAAAAAATTGAAAGGCTCCTAAGTAATCTTCTTCCCTTGTTGCCATTTTTAACTAGTTATCAATTAAGTTTTTACAGCGAGAATAACTTCCCACATTCGGCAGGCATTGCCTCATCTGCCTCTTCCATGGCAGCGTTGGCCCTTTGTCTGGTAAGTATGGAAGAGCGGGTCACAAATACAAAATTACCAGAAGAGGCTTTTTTCCGCAAGGCATCAACCCTTGCCCGACACGGTTCAGGTAGTGCATCCCGTTCGGTTTATGGAGGAATTGTAAGCTGGGGAAAAATTGCATCCATCGGTCAATCATCCGACGAATATGCCATACCCTTTCCATTGCACAAGGATAGCAGGCTCAACAATATAAGGGATATCATATTGATTGTCAGTTCAGAAGAAAAGTACTTTTCAAGCAGTTACGGACATGATTCTATGGTCAGCCATCCCTATCGGGAAGGAAGGAAGGCCCAGGTAAACAGCAATTTGGATCAGATTACAAAAGCAATTCAGGAAAACAATACCAAGGTTTTGGCGAAAATATCTGAGAACGAAGCCCTTTCCCTCCATGCCTTGTTGCTCTCCTCAGAATCCGGGGTAGTATTGCTCAAGCCAAATACACTCAGGATCATTGACGAGATCAGGCAGTTCAGAGAGTCATCGGGGCTTGACCTTTTTTTTACAATAGATGCAGGACCCAATGTTCACCTGATCTACTTTGAAGAACATAGGGAACTGATCCTGAATTTTGTTCAGGGCACACTCAGTCATTACTGCGAAAATGGGGCCTGGATTGATGACAAGATTGGGAGCGGACCGATGTTATTGACACCACAAACCGAAATTTAATATGGATTTTCCATCGAAATTAGTATTGTTTGGGGAATATGGGATCCTTCTGAATTCCATGGCACTCGCTGTCCCGTTTTCGCGGTTTTCAGGCAGGTTCAGGCTATGTGATCATCGGTTTAAATATTTGTCTGACAATGAAAAAGAGTCATCAGGTGAATTAAAAAGGTTGCTCAGGTATTTTAAATCAGGTTTCGGTCAGTTCAATTATCTCGATCTTGAACGGTTTGAAAATGACGTGGACCGAGGATTGTATTTTGATTCGTCAATCCCTTACAGGTCAGGCCTAGGCAGTTCAGGTGCGTTGACAGCAGCAATTTATTCCCGATATGCACATCATTCACATACAACTAATTATGCTGAAATCAGAATTCATCTCGCCGCCATAGAAGCTTGTTTTCATGGGTCAAGTTCAGGTATTGATCCGTTGACTTCCTTCCTTAAACGACCAGTACTGATCGGGAACGGCAACCAGATGATCAGTACTCCTGATCTTTCCCGGTTTTTTGATAATTACACACTTTTTCTGTTCAATACGAATGAAAAGGGGAATACAGGTGAATTGGTCAACCATTTTTTGGACAAATATAAAAATCCTATTTATAAAGATAAAATCGACTGTGAATACCTACCTTTAATAGCTCAAACAATTGGATCAATTGTTGAGGGAGATTTTAAGTTATTTGAATCATTGATGAAAAAGTATTCCATGTTTCAACTTTCAAACTTCGATATTTTGATTTCAGTGGCTATGAAGAAACATTTTGAATACGGAATTAAAACAGGGGATTTCCATCTTAAACTCTGCGGATCAGGAGGGGGTGGATACCTACTTGCCTTAGCGCGGAATTTTTCAAAGGCTGAGAACTATCTTATTATGAATCAATTGGATTACTTATTAATTAACATTGCAGAAATCGGATAAAAAAACAAACATCAAATAATAATTACAATAACAATCAACCATCATGCAAAAACAAAACAAAATAGTTGTTTGGCTTAATCAGATCAGGGCCAATTTTCTTATACTCGCCGTTCTCCTTGTGTTGATCGGCATTGCATTATCCTACAAATATCTGCCAGCCAATCAGTCCATCCGTTGGTTCGATATGGCATTGATTATTTTCGGAACGGTCGTGGCACATGCCTCCGTTAACTTGTTCAATGAATATTCCGATCATCAAACAGGAATCGACACAAACACAAAAAGGACACCTTTCAGTGGTGGAAGTGGAATGATGAATTCCGGATTAACGAAGCCAACGGAAGTACTCATAGCTTCCGTTTTGACACTGGTCATTTCTGCCTCAATCGGAATCTATTACGGAATTACAGCTCATTGGAGTGTGTTGTTGATACTGCTGATCGGTGCATTCTCAATTGTTTTCTACACGCCCTTGCTGACAAAACTGGTACTTGGGGAACTATTTTCCGGGCTGACATTGGGTACAATGGTTGTTTTGGGAACATTTATTTCATTGACAGCTACTCCGGGTCAACCGATCCTTACTTTGCTTCCGTTCGAAGTCATCATGATCTCGATTCCCCCCGGAATTTTAACGGCATTGCTCCTTTTGCTCAACCAATTCCCCGATTCGGAAGCAGACCGAAAAGGTGGAAGGAACCATCTGGTCATCAAATTCGGATACAAAAGCGCTGCGATCATTTATGCCATTGGCGTCGTGGCCACTTTTGTGATCATCCTTGTACTTCCTTTGGTTGGGATATCCTCCTTTTGGCTCTATCTCGGATTGCTCCCTTTGCCCATCATCTTCAAGGCAACTGTAACCACTCTGAAATCCTACAACAATGTGGATCAGCTCATTCCAGCTCTTGGCGCAAACATTGCAACCGTTTTGCTGACAGACGCCTTACTTGCCGCTTCAATATTTATCACTTTAATCTAATTGCGTATGACAACTGCCACCCGAAGGCTTCCGGTTTGGATGAAGACCCCCCTTCCGTCTGGAAAGGAGTACATTTCCCTGAAGAATCTGGCTGCCAGTCAGAAGCTAAACACGATTTGTGTAAGTGGGAATTGCCCGAACAAAGCAGAATGTTGGGGAGCTTCCACGGCCAGTTTTATGATTTTGGGTGAGAAGTGCACCCGCAACTGCCGTTTTTGCAATGTGATGAATATGATCCCTGACCCGGTCGATCCGGAAGAACCGCTTCGGCTCGCGGAAACGGTCAGGTCGCTCGGGATCAAGCACTGCGTGATCACGTCTGTCACAAGGGACGATCTCGAAGATGGGGGAGCTGCTTTTTGGGCACTTACAATCAAAACTGTAAAAGAAAGGAATCCTGGAATTACCATTGAGGCTTTAATCCCTGATTTCTATGCAAAAGCTGACTTGATCGGAAAAATTATAGAGGCCAAACCGGAAGTCATCTCACACAACATGGAGACTGTGAGAAGGCTAACCCCGAAAGTGAGGGATGTGGCACGTTATGACAGGAGCCTGAAAGTGATACAAATCATTGCTGCCTCCGGAATTGTTTCCAAATCGGGAATCATGGTCGGATTGGGTGAAACAGAAGAAGAGGTGATTGAAACCATGGATGATCTTCTCAAATCCGGCTGCAAAGTGCTTACAATTGGTCAGTATCTCCAACCATCGGCCCATCACCTGAAGATTGAAGCGTACATTGAACCCGCGATATTTATAAAATACCGTGAAGCTGCACTCACAAAGGGATTCAGCATGGTAGAAAGCAGTCCCCTTGTCCGTTCCTCCTATCATGCTGAAAGACACATTAATGCTTAATTTATAAAATGAAATTGAAACAACGTTCAGTGGTACAAACATTAAAGTTCCACCACAAAAGTAAATCCTATTATACCCGCATGAAAAAAATATCCCATTGCAAGATACTGGATATTAGAAATCTGACTGAATCCACCTATGTTTTGAGACTTGAAAAAAAGGATTTCGAATTCAAGGCTGGCCAATACCTGGTTTTGAACATTCCCGGTGAGAACAATGCCCGCGAATATTCCATTTACAGTCCTGAAAATGTGCCTTATATCGAACTTCTCATCAAGAAAATAACCGATGGGGATGTCTCGGTCAAGTTAAAATCGCTTAAGATAGGTGCAACACTTGAAATTTCCGGACCTTTTGGCTTTTTTGTCTTAAGGGATGACAAGCTGAACGAGAATACCCATTTTACCTTTGTTGCAACAGGTACTGGCGTCTCACCGTTCAGGAGCATGATCTTGTCGAATCCCGGACTGAACTTTGATCTTATACATGGGATCAAATACAGTCATGAAGCTTTCGATTCAGCAGATTATCCTGTAAATTCCTATACAGTCTGCACCTCACAGGAGAAAGGTGGAAATTACAATGGAAGGGTAACAGGCTATCTGAAAGAAAACGGTGTCAGGAGTGATTCAATTTATTATATCTGTGGTAATTCGGCGATGGTCAATGAGGTAACTGGTTTTCTGGAACAAAACGGGATTGAACCTCAAAACATCAGGACTGAGATTTTCTTTTAATTATCGCAAATGGGATGGGAAGGCTTACCCAGTTAAAATGAAGAAACCCTCATCGCCAAATAGCGAAAATAATTTGTTCCATTTAAGGAGCAGTTGACAACTTACCTTTTGGTTCGAATGTTGCAAATATTTACTGACCGTTTGACTCATCATTAAAAAAGATTTATACTTTTAGAACACTAAATCTTTTTTACGATGAAAACTCAAAAATTGGTCATGGTGTCCATCGGCACATTCCTTATTTTTACTCTTCTCAATGGAAGCTTGGCTTTTGCGCAACAGAAAATGGCCTCAGCATGGCCAGTTCCAAGCAAGAGTAAAGAGCTTAAGTCTTCCATTAAATTGGCTGATCCACAGGTAATTGCAACAGGTAGGGTTTTGTGGGTAAATCATTGCAAATCCTGCCATGGCATCAGGGGCTTGGGTGATGGGACCCAAAGTGCTTCCTTAAAAACCTTCCCAGGAGATTTTTCAAGAGCTGCTTTCCAGGGTTCTTCCGATGGAGAAATCTTTTACAGGTTAAATAAAGGCAGGGATGAAATGCCATCGTTCGAAACAAAAATTCCGGTGGTCAACGACCGCTGGGGATTGGTTGCGGTGATCCGCACATTCAAAAAATAGTAAAAAAAGTTTTTTTCAATATTCGTTCTGAGTTAATCGTCAATTTTACTGGAAGTTGCCCCTAGATTTAACAATTCCCATTATCCAAAGGGAAAGTTAAGTCCATGCCGATCACCGCACCAATAAGTGTTGCTTAAGATTACCAGGCTCTAGGGTATAAAAAAGGGCATCCCGGTTTTTGCGACGCCCTTTTTTTATTAATAAATCAACTAACCAAACGCTGTTTCCTTCAGGCAAAATTCGCAGCAATGGTTGACGATTTTGATATGGTGAACTAAATAACCCCGGCGTTGACTGTTACAACATATTTTTGGCCACGTAAAAAGCCTCCGGCAGGAGCTTGTTTGGCAACAGGATTTTTCCAAATTCCGCCATTTAAAAATTCTATGGTACAAGAACCAGCATAACCAGGGTATATTATCATATAAACCTTAGTATCTGTAGCTGTAGCAGATAGTGTTGCGGCTGTTGCGAGATTAACAATAACCACACCAGTTTTTGACCCCGGATTAGCCAGCGTATAGGCGATACCTGCCACAGGTGTTACCTGTTTTATATCTATTTGTGCTCCAGCCAAGGCAAGGTCAGTACCAGTAAGTCTTATTCCACCAATGGTTCCGGAACCAGATATATTGAATTCCAGGATCGTAAAGAGGTGGTTATAGACCAAATGGACATAAGTATGTGATGTTTGATTGGTGTTGGCAGGAGAGATTACTGCAATTGGTGTTGCTACCAAAAAGTCCAATGCTCCGATGTGAGCGAAATTATTCACTACCAACTGCGACTGTGTAGATAATAGTCCAACAGGCACAGATGCTGCAACATTACCACCACCTAAGTATGGATAGTATGCGTAAAAATTGTGAATTGTACTTGCAACTCCCCAAAACATCGGAATAGTGGCTGTGAAAGTAGAACTGGCCGCGGTATTATCTGCTATATACTCGTCATTGACTATTCCGAGCGTACCGCCAGCGCCTGTTGCCGTGCGTGCCTCTGTAGAGTAGATACCTGTCCTATCGGTTATGGCTGTCCACCAGGTTGCATTATCATGAAGGGTGGTTTTAAGTATTGACCCGGCATCTGCAACAAAGTCTGAATTAGAGATAAGTGCAGACTTAACTGTTAACCCGGCCTGCTCACTTGAAAAAAGTATTTGGCCAGGAGAAAGTGACTGATTGGCAGTTTCATCTTTACTGCATGAAGTGACTGCTACCAAGAATAGCGCTGAAATTGTCCAGGCCATTCTGCTTTTGTTAAACATTTTCATAGTTTCTTCTATTTTTTTAAATTAATTACCATGCTGTTGGATCCCAGTCGGTTATTGAATCTGCGAACCCTTTTTCAACAGTAACTTCAATAAGTTCTATTGCAGGTGGCTCATATGAATATACAGTTAACTGTATATCTTCATTTGTGATTGGCATAAATTTTTCCATTGTTAACTTTTTTAAAATGCGTAAAATATTATTTCGCTAAGGTAAGTATAGCCAATCTTGTCAGTGTTATACTATTCTGTAAATAAGTTACATTATTCACAGATATAATTTTACTGTTTATTGGGGAATAATTAGTTATCAAATCTACTAGCTGTATATCAGACAGTTGAATAGTACAACCGTTAAAGAAGGATTACTGAATTAAAGTAAATATATTTTACATGCTGTGTTTTGGGGAATTGTTAAACTTGCATTCCTGAGAAACGCAATCAAATAAAATTGAATAAATGACACTATTTTATTGTCAAACTTCTTATCAAATACCCTCGTACTTTATAAAATAAGAATCCCAATTGTCTGTAAATCTTGTTGAAGTATGAATGCTCGGGAACATCTGCAACAGCGATTACATCGGTAAAAGTAATGGTTTCGGTTTTGGTCATGGCATCACCTTTGGTGGTGATGATTGCTTCGCTGTTTTGTTGACTGCCAGAAAATGAAATGTGAATGATGCGGTGGAGCACAAATCGCTCCTTGTAACGGAAGAGGATGATGATTCCTGGCTTAAGTTCGGCGGGGATAAAAGGGCGCAACCTAACCACATCCACCCCGTCCATCAAGAGGGGACTCATGCTATTGCCCCGCACCGTAAGTTGAACTGTTGTGCCTGCTTTTATGCTCTCTTCGATTATCTTCAAAGCATCTATATTCGGGATTTTTTTTGTTGTCCTATTCATCGCACTTAAAAACTGTGATTTTCACTAGTTCTGCTGCTGTGCTATCAGGCAGACAATGGAGCCGGTAAACCTGAGCCGTCATTAGTATTTTTGAAATTATTCCACAGATTTGCTCCTCAAAATAGTCATCCTTTAGAAAGGCGGGGGGAAATGACGGATAAAGGGCGCCAAATGCCTCAAGTTTGCTGAGTTTTGTAATTGTATTGGCAGTGTGTTGCTGAAGTCTGACAAATGATGCAATCGGGTAACGTTCGTTGAGGTAGCATCGTCCTTTCCCGCTCCACGGCGATCCGTAAACGAATGGCATAAGCTGGTTTGTTCCATCAAATTCAATCCTTACAACCGGACTGTCATCATTGAGTAAACGGCTTCCTGGAATATGTTCCAGCCATAATTTTGTATGGGTGCTCTTCCCTGTGCCCGACTCACCTAGAAAAAGGATGGCACGATTATTATAGATGATTACTGATGCGTGCAATGCAACTGTTTGCTTTGGTATGGCCACAAAGCCAAAGGCTATCCAAAGTGCGAATTTCAGATTGTCGGGGTTTAATTCACTTGAGGAGCCACACGTGCAGTTAAACAATGGAGATCCTGTTTCCATGTCCAGAACAAGCTCCAAACGACCATCATTTTCCCGTAATATGGTAAAGTCATATTTATTCCCATTCTTTCGTAATATGCACTTTCCCTTTTCGATAACGAAAATGTGTATCATTTCACCTTCCGTTTCCATGAACGTAAGGTGAGACAAGTTTTGCGATTCGTTAATCACAAACTGCATAATGGGAGGATTTAAAGAAGGTGATAGATTGCCGATCTTCGGTTGAGTCACGAAAGGGCCGAACCCATAAAGCATCTTTTCTAACTTGTCGGGGACGTCGGAGAACAATTCTATCTTATATCCAGAAATGTAATACGTAAGTTTTTTTCCCATCAGGCAATTACTTCATTAAGTTTTTCAAAATCGATGATCCTGTTGCACTTTGAAAGTAAGCTTTCGCGATGGGTGATGATGATGATTGTCCGGTTTTCTGAAAGAAGTTGCACAAGTGTTTCGGTAATCTCCTCTTCGGTTTTTACATCGAGTGACGATGTGGGCTCATCCATCAATAATACCTCTGCTCCTTTAAAATGGGCACGTGCAATTCCTACGCGCTGCCGCTCACCTCCCGAAAGGCGCGATCCTGACTCGCCAATCATGGTCAAAATCCCATCAGGCAGCTTATCGGTCAGCTCACGTAGAGCTGAAATATCAATAGAATGATCGAGTAATTTTGGGTCGGTCACCTCGTCAGGAGAGATATTCTTTCCAAGGGTAGTATCCATAATAAAAACATCCTGAGACACATAGCCAATCAGTTTATGCCACCCGCTTTTGTTTTTGGGGGTAAGTTCAATGCCATCAATCAATACGCTCCCCTCCTGCGGCTCATACAATCCCATCAATAAATAAAGAAGTGTACTTTTCCCCGATCCGGATACTCCTCTGATACCCACTTGTTCACCCTGATGAATCGTCAAAGATAGGTTTTTGAAGATAGGGCGGTCTGATCCAAAGCTAAAGCTAATGTTTTTGAACTCGATGGTATGCTGAAAGGTGAAACCGTTATCTGGGAGCGGGTGTGTAACCACTGTTGCCTCGTTGATAAATTCAGAAGTGTATTGATTGTTACGGAGTGTTGAATGTTGGGCAATTATTGAGCGTACTGCTGGAAGAAGCCGGAGGGTAGCCACAAAAAATATGCCGATGAAAGTACGGAAACCCGTTACCTCCCGGGCAAAAAAGTAATAGGCCACAACAACTCCGGTGATCATTAATATCACACTGATTTCGATATATTTCGCAGCCAGGCTCTGTAGTCTTTCGACCTGGATCTTGCTTGCCGATACCGCCGCAATCCCTTCACTGAATGCATTACTAAGGAGCGAGAAAAAGTTGTTTACCACCACATCTGCATAGCCCCTAAAAGTTTCAGTTGTAACCCGCCATTGGTTCTTCTTGGCTTGGTTGTCTGCTTTGCCTGCTTGTTGCAACTTTCCTCCGATTTTAAAATGGAAGAACAGGATCAACGGGGCGAATAGGACCAGTTCGATTGCCACAATGTAGATATTAACAAAACCTAGTGTTATAAGAATTAAGGCCGAAAGCAATAGATCGCCTGCCATAATCAACGCGGGATTAAGAACTCCGAAAACATACTGGTAGCAGACAATGTTTACATTATGCGACAGGACAGTGGGGCTATTTTGTTTGATAAAGGAGAGACCCCGCGAATAATAACCGAAAAAGAGGTTCCGTATATAATGTGCATATAGTTTAAGTAATACAGCATTTCGATAATTGTTGAATTTGTGCAGGAGAATGTTCTTTAAAATGATAAAAAGAAGAACAATTGCAATGACAACAAGCAAAAATGAACCGTAATTTTGGATCCCGATTGTTTCGAAAAGTGGTTTGAGGAATTTATTGTTTGTAATGCCCTTGTCTTCAAGTAGCAAGAGCAGCAAGGGGACTAAAACCGCCAGACCTGCAAGTTCAAGCAAGGCCCCTAAGGCAACTGAGAGAAGCAAAAGTGTCTTCTCGATAGAACTAAGCGGGAGGGATTTCAGTGTTTTTAGTAGCATAATTAATACAAAGTTTTAAACGACCGTAAAAGTCTATGATAAAATTCCCACTTTCCGATTAAATCATACCTCCATTTCGTTTGAACCAGGTTTATGGCGGTTATCACCTTTCTTTTTGGAACCCACCAAGTCACGCGTTCCTTTAGGTTGATTTTCCTGAATTCATTATTCAAGGTGTCGTATAGTATTTTTTCTGTTATGGTTTCACATTTATCAGGAAACGGAAGGGGGGTATCCTGCATCCCTAAATATATGTGCGCAAGTTGTATGAAAGAACTAAACAGAATGAATTGTTGTTCTTCTAAGATGATTTTGCGGAAGGACTCAAAGTTGATTCGCCAGGCATTGTTCGAGAAAAAGAGGGCCATGTCGCAGAAATGTCTTAATACCAACCCAGAAGCCAGAAAATGTGTAATATTATGGCGTACAAGGAACAGGGATGTAAAGTCTGGGGTGGGAATACGAACCGTAATATCATCAATCATAATTGTTTCGTATCCTTGCTCTTTAAGAATCCGGTGAAGGTGTACCTCCAGGTTTTTGTCGGTTTGTGTTAAATCGACATCTAAAAAACTGATGTGGTTTTCCACTGGAATACCTTTAAAAAAGAAGTAGGAATGTTTCGCATGCACTCTGCCAACCTTAATTCCTAAAGCCTCGATTATCTGGTTCCCCTTTTCATAGTCCCCGAACAGATATATATCCAGATCGCCACATTCCCTGTGAGCCGGAAGAGGATAGTTTTCTGCAAGTCCCAAACCTTTTAGCAGCAAAACCTCTATCTGGTTTTCCCTGAAGGTATTAATCAACTCCCTTAGTGCTTCCCTTTGTTGTCTGTTTCTGTCTTCAAAACGCTGAACACTAAGCCCCCAGCGGATCATCAACTCCTTCGAAAGGCCGGGTAATGTTTCACTCTTCGGAAGAGCATCAAATGCATTCGCAAGTACTCCCATGCTGGCAGCAATTTCGATTAACTTCTGCCATTCCTGAGTTGTTAAGTTGAAATCAATCCCCGCTTCATAGCGATTTTGCCAAATGGAATGACTGAGAAGGGAGAAAAGGGTACTGTTTTCTCTTGAAAGAACCATAACGCAGCATTTTTTAGATTACAAAGACAAAAATAATGCTCGATAACTTGGCTGGATTAGGTTTCAATCAATCCAACTTTAACCATCGAGTCTATCCACTTTCCAGCATCTGCCTCAGATTGTTCCTTTCCTATTTTGTACCTCTCCTCCAGCAGTTTAGCAGTACTATCCAGTGAAAAATCTTTACCCTGAAGCGAATTCCAAAGCCATTCAGCACTGTTGTTAAGCAGTATTACTTTCGTCAGATCTACACCATCTTTACCGTGCATAACTACCATCTTTTCGCCGGCAATCTCCCTGACTTTATAATTTTGTTTTAATTTCATATTTGACAATTATTCAGTTGCTAAAAGTACTAAGTTATCAGCAGGAAATGGAAATTAATTTGTATCAAAACTATTTGTTTTTAAACGTGTTTCGAAATATAACGAAGCGAAATAGCAGTTTTGATTATGGTTGAACCAGGGAATTTTGAAGCAAAAAACAGAAAATTAAATATTGATTCGCAAGCAAATAGGCTTTTTGAACATCACCAGTTTGTCGATATAAAGTTTGTCAGCAGAAACACTGTAAAGGATTTATAAGTTGTACATTGAAACAGATTTTGGTTTAAACAAAAAAGGCCAAAATCGTTAAATTAATGCCCTTTACGCTCCCCTTTCATTCTAAAGTTGCAACAGGTTATGCTGTTTGATATATGCCTAAATATCAATATGATAAATATAATTATTAAGCTGAAGTATGATTTTTTGTCTAGTTTTTATTTCCAGTTGTAAACACTTTCAGAACAAGATCAAGAGAAGGACCTCTCAGGTTATTGACTTCAACTATAATTCCATTCTTATCGATTAAAAGGGCATATGGTATATTGGCAATTCCGTATGTTTTGGCGATTCCTGAGGTTATGAAAATGGAAATAAGGATTGACAGCAATTCAAACCTCATCTGCATTGTACTGTTATTCAATTAAATGCAAATGGTAGGTTTCTGAAGCATTATTTTCAAAATAAAAAATTAGTACCAACACCTCCTTTATCAGATCGAGAACCAATAGTTAAACTTGACAAGGAAAATATTGTTTGGAGCGGCATTGGCCAAACGTCCGAATGCACTGTGAAGCGGTTCATTACCTGGATTTAACCAGTCAGTCCGTTCATTTGACCATACCAGAAAAATCTGCGAACCTGGTTTGTATTCCCAGCGAAACACCAGATTCGAACGAAATTGGTTAAAATTGAAGTCGGGTTTTTTGAACCTGTAATCTTCCATCTGATAAGTATCTCCATTTACAAGAACAGGACGAATGATCTTAAAACGATTGCTAAAATTATTGTCTTTTGCATTGGTGATCTCTTTAAAATTACTGTACTGGCCAAGCGTTGCAAAAGGACTTCCGTAATATTGCAGAGATACTTCGGGTGTAATATTGCAATCGACCCGGAACGTCAATCCAAGTGTTTCCTGGTTCATCTGACCAAGAATATACCTGTTCTGCCTGTTGAATCGCTGTGTGTCGACATACTGTAGTTTATCTGTTTTCGTCGAATAATCGATGTTCATCGACAGAAGTAAGTTATTTATGGGCCGGACAGATATTCCCGCAGTGTAATCATTAAAGTTATAGGAATTTTCACCCGAAAATGAAACAATTGTTGAAAGTTTCAAATTCACTTTTCTGGACTGGTCGGTTTTGATTGTGAAAGTCTCCATCCAGTTCGAGGGGGTCAACATTGCATTTCCACCGCGCAGAATCCGGTTATCGAGTGCTTCGTTTTTATATTTCAGGATATTTGAAATCCCCCATTTGTTTTTAAACTTTGCTGTTATGTTTAATGCGGCATCCGAAAAAAGGTATTGTCCGCTGAAATCCCAATTGTTCGCCTGTACAACTTCGATTGTGTAGGTTCGGAAAATGAATGCCGGTTTATTTATAAAGTATGAAAGCATATTTTTCTGACGGATCAAATCGGCCATTTGCAGATAGCCAATGTCGTTCAGATCAAATCCGGGTGAACGCCAGCTTACTTCGGTGGAATATTTCCACAAACCCTTGCTCCCTTTCCCTATTTTCACTTTTCCTCCGAAGCCTGATAGTGAGGTTAATGTACTGTCGAAGTTAAGATGTCCCGCATCGGGTCGTTGGTAATACCTGGCCGATGCAAGTTGCAGCCCTCGAATTGCGTTTGCATCACCCTGAATGTCGCTTCCGATGACCTTTGCTTCCAGGAAATATTCTTTTCCTTTCCAGTAGTGCATCAGGTCCAGTCCACCGGTGTAAGCACCTTTATTTAAAAAATTAAGGTTTGCGTCATTGATATTTCGGATTGTAGAGGTAAAAATCCCACCAAACATCGTGTTGCTGTGGTTAAAATCCTGCTGAATACGTGCAACAGCATAACTTGTGAAGGGTTCAACACCTACTTTACGGTCGCCAGAAGGGGAATTGATGGTTGCCTTTTCGTTTGCTGTAAAGCTTTGAAGAGCTCCGACAGACAGCCCCCCGGAAGTTTTACCACTAAATTTAAGGGCGCTTAATATTGTCGTGTTATCGGGCGCCTGAATATATTCCTGATCTTTTATAGATGGGTGATAGGAAGGTGCATGCCCAATACGCCGACTGTAAAAAACACTTGCATCGTCCATATCAAAATCAAAGATGCTTTTCCCTTCGAGAAAGAAAGGTCGCTTTTCCTCATAAAAAGTTTCAAACGCGGTAAGGTTCATCACCGATGGATCTGCTTCAACCTGCCCGAAATCTGGATTTACAGTCATATCAACCGTAAAATTACTACCTACTCCAATCTTGGCATCCAACCCAATATTGCCCATAAACCGATGTCCGTTATTGGCAAACGGATTTAGGAATTCTTTCCTGAATTTTTTCATTTTACCTAATACATAAGGCATTAACTCTATACGTTGTGAATGTTTTAATCCTTTAATGCCATGTAATTCGCCAAACAAATACAGGATTCCCGGACCTGTCGAAGATTGTTTTTCCCAATCGCTCTCTTCCTGCAAACGATCTATCCACCTCCAGACATGCAATCCCCATAACTGTTCGTACTGATTGCTGTATCGCAATTGACTTAAAGGAATTTCCATTTCTGTTGTCCATGCGGAATCTTCATAAGCAACTTTTCCATACCAAACGGCATTCCAATTCATGTCGCCATATCCAGTATTGTTAAGAATCATATCTATTTTTTGCCTGCCGGCCGTCATGTCAAATTCGAAGCCGGTACGATAATCGTGGTAACTATCAAAAGTAATCCCTGTCATATCCCCTGCGAGTTCGTCACGCCTGCCGGCCTTACGACTGATCTTTGAAGGCTCATTGTCAATTGCTTTGATTGCTACATAGAGATTCTTATCATCATACAGAATTTTTACAAAGGTAGGTTGCGATGGCTTGGCTCCTTCATTTGGAACCCATTGGGTAAAATCTCCTGCCCAATTTCCAGTTTTCCAACAAGCATCATCCAATTTGCCATCAATTACCGGTTTGGATGTATTTAGCCTTTCGGTTGTATAGACTCTAACTTTCTTGGTTTTTGATGTATCTGCGCCTGAATCATCTCTTGCGGTTGAAAATGAAGGATATAAGAATAAAGATAGACTAAAAAAAAGTGCAATACCATTTCCTTTGGAAGATGCCAATAAATTTAAAATTCTCATAATCCGTTAGTCAGTATTTATTGATTGCAAGGTTTGCAAGATAGTATTTTTGGCGTATAATCTGAACTCTGGCTGATTATTTTTTGTTGATTTTAAGCGTTTATCTAGTTGTGAGTGAAATAATGCATCAATTGTCTTTATTGTATATATATAAATAACTACATTTGTTTAAGTATTTGTATCACATTCATTTGTATTGATTCGGTATGATGAATACTCAGGTTCAGTGAGCGCAGGAAAATAGTCCAAATAATTACTAAATCACGTAGGTGCCATGAAACGAGCCATGGAAGCAAATCAAACAAAGAAGCATGATTATATCATGGCGAGTTCCATATGGCCAATAAAAACAAATTATAAACATATGAAACAGTCAATCCTTTTCTTATTCTTTGTTTTGAATTTATGTTTGGTCTCATGCGGACAAACCAATCAAAAAAATAAAAAAGAGTCAAAACAAACAGAACTCTCCGATCAGCAAAAAATTCTTCAGATGGAAGAGGCATTGCGAAAAGCCAAAGTTGACAACAATACCCAGGCGATTGCTGAAATGTATGCTGATGAATACCAAGGAATAAACCAATATGGCAACGCCACCAATAAAGCCCGCGGCATATCGACATGGGCCAATAGAAAAAACCTGACATTGGTGTTGGACACTGTCAGTGTGACCCTTGTAAGTGATACCGAAGCCATCACAAATGGGTTGCAGACAGAAGACGGCGTACAAATGAGTTTTGAACGCAAATATGTAAAACAAGGCGGAAAGTGGCGCGTCATTGGTGCCAGACAAAAAATGTTGGAATACAAGGGAACCAGAGGTATTGGCAAGTATCGGATTATTGGACATTTAAACGGAGGGGATGGAGTAGCTGTCAGTCTGATGACAACAAACGTTACCAACGGTAAGACAACCAATCTAAATGCTGCCATCATCAAAGAGGGAAGCTTTGTTATGGAGGGAAAGGCTTTGGAATATCCACAGCTGGTTTTTCTGACAACACCCGGGAAGAATGAGCGCGCCAATTTCTATCTCGAGAATTCGGAAATCACGATTACAGGCCATCTGGACACCCTGTCCAAATTAAAGGTGACCGGATCGAAGACACAGGATGAGTTTTCAACTTTCTTAAAAGCAATGGAGAATCTGAATGTCAGATCCGGAAAACAATTGAAAGAGCTACAAGCTTCTGGAAAAATTAAAGACTCCACAGATTTCAACCAAATCAGAAAAGTGATGGAACCAATACGACTGGAGAGAATTTCCATTTATAAGGATTTTGTTAAAAATAATCCCGGGTCTTATGCAGTCCCTATCATTCTTTTGGATATGGGGAACTTATTAGAAGATCCTTCTGAGCTTGAACCAATCGTTCAGACCCTCGACCCTGATGTTGCAAGGACTCCGGCTGTAATTGTGCTCAAAAGCAGAATCAGAGACACAAAGGCAGTGGCAATAGGACAAAAAGCGCCCGATTTTACATTAAATGATTCAAATGGTAATCCGGTATCCCTTTCCTCAAAATTAGGTCCGAAGCTTTTGCTTGTTGATTTTTGGGCGGCATGGTGCGCGCCTTGCCGTGCAGAAAATCCCAATGAGGTGAAGGTCTATAAAGAATTCAAAAACAAAGGTTTTGATATATTGGGGGTCTCCCTTGACAGAACAAAAGAGGATTGGATCAAGGCAATTGAAAAAGATAATCTTGCCTGGACTCAGGTTTCAGATCTTCTTTACTTTAACAGTGCTGCTGCCAGAATTTATTTGGTAAGGGCAATTCCAGCCAATTTTCTTTTGGATCAAAATGGAACCATTATTGCCAAAAATTTAAGGGGAGAAGCACTTTACAATAAGGTTAAGGAGCTGCTGTCTGTAAAGTAAAAGTGGTAATTTACCTGATTTCTAATGATATAAATAACGAAGTGAATTATGATCAAATTTCAATTCATATTAATCCTTGGCTTTTTTGTAATTATGGCCGGATGTAAACCATTTAGTGAAAAAGTTGTGGATCAGTCTGCAGGTTTAAACGGAGGGTTTGAAGTATCAAAAAACAATTTGAAATTGACATTCCCAAGGACAAATGGTTACGAATGGAATTAAACATCTTTCAACCAGGCACATTTTGGATAGACGATATTAAAATTGAAAAAATATCGGCTGCTCAAACCAATTAATCCAGTACCTACGGCTTTACCCTAATCACGTCAATATGCTAGTATTATGGATGTTACAACGGTCTACAAAATCCCGGATAACTGAAAAAAAAGGAGGTCAAAAATGACCTCCTTTTCTGTTTGGCTCCTCAGGTAGGACTTGAACCTACGACCTACGGATTAATCCCGAATCGCTTCACTCTCGGGATCGCCCTAGCCAACACTTAATACATCGTTGACCAATTTTTGAGCATAGAAATGATTTGATTTATTATCCACAAGTTTTATAACAAACTTTCTGCTTTTCTGAGCTTTAATAAAACTTTCAACCTTCAAGGCATCCGCACGATTCTCGTTTACTGGGAAATACATTTTTAATTCCCACGGAAGATATTTAGCAGTAAATTTGGAGTTGACCGATGGATGATTGTGTTCCTCAAGACGTTTATGAACATCGCCAGTTTGTCCGATATAAAATTTGTCAGCAGAAAGACTGTATAGGATATAGACATAGTACATTGAAACAGATTTTAGGCTAAACAAAAAGGCCAAAATCGTCAGATTCCGGCCTTTTAAGCTCCTCAGGTAGGACTTGAACCTACGACCTACGGATTAACAGTCCGCCGCTCTAACCAACTGAGCTACTAAGGAATAATATTTTCAATAAACTAAGAACTTTCAATTTTAACTTCTTACGGATTAATCCCGAAACTTCGGGACCGCTCTAACCAACTGAGCTACTAAGGAATACACTATTTTTTCGCTTTAGCCCTTATTTCTTCTAAAGCGTTGCAAAAATAGTAAGTTTTTCAGAAATCTGAAATATATTTGTAAAAATTCTTAAAAAAATCGGATAAATGAACAAACTTAAAATACTGGGAATCGGAAATGCTTTGGTTGACATCTTGGTTCTGATCGACAATGATCACATTATCAATAGCTTAAATTTGCCAAAAGGTGGAATGACTTTGGTGGATGGGGAGCTTTCATCCCGGATTCAAAATGAGATTTCCCATCTCAATATCAAAATTGCAACCGGTGGATCAGTCGCAAATGCGATAAATGGCATTGCAGGATTGGGTGTGGAGGCCGGTTTTGTAGGGGCTATCGGGCATGATGAACTTGGTGTATTGTTTAAAAACGATATGCTCAAACGGGGTATCACAGTTTCGATGAAAGAATTGGAGATTCCTACAGGACGTGCAGTCGGATTTGTGAGCCCTGAAGGGGAAAGGACATTTGCCACTTATCTTGGTGCAGCTGTTGATATGGGGCCTGCCGATATTACACCTGAGCTCTTTGCTGGTTATGATCTGTTCTTCATCGAAGGTTACCTTGTTTTCAACCATGCGTTGATCATGGCAGCCGCATCGGCCGCAAAATCCGAAGGACTCACAATTGCACTTGACCTGGCCAGCTACAATGTTGTTGAGGCCAACATGGAGATTCTTAACGAATTGGTGGACAGTTATATAGATATTGTTTTTGCCAATGAGGAGGAAGCGAAATCGTTTACGGGTCTACAACCTGAGGAGGCACTTAAAAACCTTGCCGGAAGATGCGACATTGCAGTTGTAAAAGTTGGTAAAGAGGGAGCTTTTATTCAACAGGGAGAAAACAAATGGCACATTCCGGCATTTGAGACTTCTGTGATTGATACAACTGGTGCAGGTGATTTTTTCGCGGCAGGATTTCTTGCTGGTTTGGCACATGGTTGGGATCTCGAAAAATGTGGCACAGTTGGCTCACTTTTGGCAGGTGAGGTGATCAAGGTGGTTGGAGCAGAGCTTGAATTGGCACATTGGGAAGAGATTAATAAAAAAGTACAAACATTATAAAAATAAAGTAGGTTCAAGTCCTACCTGAGGAGCAACCAACATTAAGTTAACCCCTGCAAATGATCTATTTGCAGGGGTTTTTAATTTTATTGCATTTGCTTCAAACAGGCTATCTTACAATCGACAGAGTAGTGCAACATATGTTTGGCCCGGCATATTACCTTCATTTTCCGAACAAGGAAATCGAGGACGAATAAATAGGAATTATATAACTCTTTTCTAAAACAATGTAACTCTTTAGTGTTCCACTATGTGTACCATTATACATAATTTAACAACGAAAAAAAGACAAATTCGACTTGGAAATCACACCGCTTTTGGAAGCATTTTTTCAGAAATACAGTTATGACTTCAGGCACTATTCCGAAGCGCACATCAGGCGCAGGATCATCAACAGGATGAATGTGTCAGGATTAGAGAGTATTGATCAAATGCAATCGAGACTTTTAACGGATGAAGTTTTTGCATCAGAATTTCTTCAGGATTTATCAATAACAGTAACCGAGATGTTTCGTGATCCTGGCTTCTATCGGTCATTTCGCGAAAAGGTTATACCCATTTTAAAAACATATCCCTTTTTAAAAATTTGGCATGCGGGTTGTGCAACGGGTGAGGAAGCCTATTCGGTTGCAATTCTACTGCAGGAAGAAGGTCTGTACGACAGAACCACCATTTATGCTACCGATTTCAATCAGCATGGGTTGTCACAGGCGGAAGAAGGAATTTTTCCCAGCAAGATGATGAAAGATTACACTGCAAACTACCAATTGTCGGGAGGTAAAGAATCGTTTTCGGATTATTATACATCAAATTATGACAGCGTAATCATGAATAAATCTTTAAAAAGAAATATTGTTTGGGCGAATCATAATTTGGTAACCGACAGTGTTTTTGCTGAAGTGCACGTCATATTCTGCCGAAATGTGCTCATCTATTTTGATAATATCCTGCAAAATAAAGTGCAGAGACTTTTTCATGATAGCTTGATTAATGGTGGTATTTTATGTTTGGGTTCAAAAGAGGGGATCCGGTTTACTGAATTGTTTGATCGATATACTGAATTGGATAAAAAACAACGGATTTTTAAAAAGAGATATTAAAATATGCGATTCGAGGCAATTGTAGTAGGTGTATCCTCAGGGGGTATGAACGCGATGAAAGTCATGTTTTCGCATTTGCCGAAGGATTTTAAGACACCAGTCATTGTTGTGCAGCACATAGGTGCGCATACAGACGGTCATTGGATCAGACTTTTAAATGACAAAAGCAATCTTACGGTAAAAGAAGCAGACGAAAAAGAAAGAATCGAAAGTGGAAAAGTTTACATCGCACCGGCCAATTATCATTTGTTGATCGAGAAGGACAAAACCTTTTCGCTTACAATTGGTGAACGCGTAAATTATTCAAGACCTTCTATTGATGTTTTATTTGAATCGGCGGCAGAAGCATATTCAAACAAATTGATTGGGATAATACTTACCGGCTCCAATCATGACGGGACGAAAGGTGTAAAACGGGTAAAAGAGTGTGGAGGTTTAACCATAATTCAGAATCCTGAGACAGCTGAATCAGCTTATATGCCCAAATCTGCCATCGCCGCCAGTAAACCGGATCATGTTTTATCACTGGAAGCCATCGCAGAATTATTAATTGAATTGGACAAACAAATATAAATAGGAATGACACTTGAAAAAAAAATATTGACAGGATTTATTGCGTGTGCGACAATTCTCTTCGGGGTTGCAATTTTCTCATACAACAACAGCCAAAAATTCATCGCTTCAAATGCCTGGGTAAATCATACCAACCAGGTTGTTTACCAATTAGATCAAATATTGGTTACTACCATTGACGCTCAAAATGGTACACGGGGGTATGTCATCACAGGCAACATTGCCTATCTGGAACCTTTTACCATTGCCAATAAGAAGATATTTGAACATCTTGACTTGGCCAGGGAATTAACAAGAGATAATCCTGGTCAGCAGAAGATCCTGGAGGAACTTGAGAAATTAATTCAACTGCGTTTTACTCATTTAAACAAAACAATAGCTTTTCGAAATATTGATTTCGAAAAAGCCAGGGAATCCGTTATTTCCGGAGAAGGAAAGGAATTACAGGATAAGATTATAAATATTATTCAGAGAGCGCAGCAGACAGAACTTGTTTTACTCGCCAGTAGAAAACAAACAAGCGAGGAGGCGGCAGGAAATTTCAATTTTGTGTTTGCCATTTTACTGCTGATCATAGTGACCATTCTTGTGGTTGTGTACCTCATCGTTACTTCTAATTTAAAGGCACTTAAAAGATCCGAGAAAGAAACTGCCGATAAAAACTGGCTGCTCACAGGTAGCACAGAACTCAATGATAAACTAAAAGGCGATCAGACTATTGAACAGCTGGCAAACAACGCAATTGGTTTTTTATGCAATTACTTGAAAGCAAATATTGGGGCCATTTATCATTTTATAGACAAAGAAAATGCAATGATCCTTAGTGGAAAATATGCTTTCTCGTCTCCAACAGAGACCAAAGTATATATTTCCATGAAAGAGGGTTTGATAGGACAAGCGGCCTGGGAACAAAAGCAAATATGCTTAACGGATATACCGGAAGAACATGTACGCATCACTTCATCAGTGTTAAATGCCAAACCCAGGAATATCATCATTGTCCCGTTTTTATTTGAGGGTAAAACAATGGGGGTGTTAGAAATAGGCAGACTTACTCTCTTTAATGAAACCGAAAAGGAATTC
>CAIYPA010000549.1 GCA_903927965.1 uncultured Bacteroidia bacterium
ACATTTTTGAGGATCCTAACGAAGTTCAATTTTGGATTGAAGCCGCTTACGGTGTTCGTATTCGCGATGTCCACCAAAAAGTGTTCCGTACAAACGAACAGGTAAATACAGGCTTGAACCTCGCTGGCGACTACGTGAAAGTCTAAAAATGAAAAGCCGATTATTCAAACGGTAATCGGTTTTTCTTCAATTAATTCCAAATCAAAAAATCTAAATTCATATTATATCATGAAAGTAAATTTGAATCCCCTTACTTGGGAAGATGGGAATGATAACATGGGCGGTTTCAAAGCTTTTGTTTTGTTTATTCCACAATCTGCCGTGAGTTCAGTTCCTAAACTCCCTAGCGTTGTCACTACTGATGTCGATGCTGTTACAGCTGCCGGTGCTTTTGTGTTTAGAACCGTTGGTGATAAACCCAAATACATTCAATGTACTGACAAAACAGTCAAATTCAGTGCTGAAAATCAGGGTGAAATTGAGGGACAAAGTTTTACCCAAACGGGTGAATTTTTCCGTGCCGGTTCCAAAAAAGAATATGCTGCTTTGGCTCGCCAAGTCAACAATGTTCCCGGCTATTTAATTCTGGAAGACATGGACGGAAACCAAATTATGGTTGGTCAACCGAACTTGCCTTGTCATATAAAACCTGCCTTTGATGGTGGTCAGGCTCGTACCGACAGACGTGGATATAAATTCACTTTTGCTTCGGATGCTGTTGCTCCGGTTATTTACCTGGGCACTCCTATAAATGTTGACAACTTATTGGGTAATCCAATACTAATCCCATAATCTTAGAGTATGCTAAAAACAATTCAAGAATGGTTAGCTGCCCCGAACCGTAAATACGCTGAAGGATTAGCGATTTTCAAAATAGCAGCTGCACCCGAAATCAAAAAGAAATACGGTGAGTATTTTTCCGCTGTCGATGGAGAACCTGAACAGTTTGATATGCATTTCGGTATGCTGATAAATAAAGTTTCAGACATTGAAAACAAAATGCGTATCAATCCGGACGCTTTCAAAGATTTGACCTTGCTTGTTGCTCCAGTAGATAACAGCAAGGAAATTGCAGCCAAAGAAGCTGAAATTTCAACCTTGAAAGCAACAATCGAAACCTTGCAATCAAAAGAGATTGAATCGACTGAGATTGAAGATAACGCTACTGTTATTTCTTTGACTGAAGCAGAAGAAAAACTGCTGGCATTAGAAACTGAATTGGAAACCCTCAAAGAAAAACGAGGAATTTCGATTGTACAGTATGACAATCTACCGGAGGATATCAAGAAACTGTATGACCGTGTCAAAGCAATCACGCCCTTAATGGCGAGTTTGCACGCTGACATATCAGTGGAAGAAATACACCCGAATACCCGCAAAAGCCTGGCAAAGAAACTTTGTGATTTGGACGACGAAAGACGTTTGGCATGGGATGCCATTGACGTTTGGTCGGAAGGCAAAACGGTTGAACCAACGTTGGAAGCCAATTCGTTTTCAGACGATGTTTTAGCGAAAGGAATGCAAATTGCAAGACGGATGGAGCGATTGAAGGAAAATATCAATCGTGCCAAAGAATCAGCAGGAAATGCAGACCGTGAAACTATCAAAGAATCTGCTTTAAAACGAATTGAGAAATACGAAAATGAACTTGCAGAACTGCAAGCTTTAGTAACTCCACCGGATGAACAAACAACTGTTTAATCAATTATTCCCAAGTGCCTTCCGCCCGGGAATAATTGAGCCTTTCATACACAAAGGAGAATGGGCAATACATGACGTATTGCCCATTTTGTTAGAGCAAATTGGAAAGGCTGAAATCAAAATTGCAACCTTCAGTATTTCAGAAGAC
>CAIYPA010000550.1 GCA_903927965.1 uncultured Bacteroidia bacterium
GTATATATTGTGTTGCTTGGATTGTTGCTGTTGACGTTACGTTTTACGTTAGTGACCGCAGCCGAATGGCGGAGACACGGTTTGTTGTGGCTCCGGTCGTAGACCAGCAGAACGTTAAGACGCATAGTAGTAATGCTCTTGAATGAAACTTCCAAAATTGACTTGTAAGGGCATTTCAAGCAAGAGCCTATACCGTGGCAAGGGTTAAATTTACTGCAAGTCAGGCTTTACGGGCTGTTTAAGCTGTTGAAGCTGATTTTGAAGGTCTGCTATCTGTTTCCGCTGGTCTTGGATGACGGCGTTCCCGAGATTCCTATCCATAGATATTTGAAAGATAATCTCTTGCATTTCTGAAATTCTACAAACGAGACAATCTCCCTCGCCAGAAAGTTGGTCAAAAATGACTTTTTCGCACCAGATGGTCAGGATGATTTTTGTCGAACAGGTTTACAGGGCAATGACAATCCTTAAAAATGAACCTTATCATCATGAATAACCATGTATGAAACAATTCGTTAGAAGAAATATTTATTTACTTCTTGCAGTGCCACTTATACTGGTTCTAATGCTCTGCGAGCTGGTTTTCATGAAGGAGGCTGACCGGGCCCGGGAAGCAAAACGGATAGTTGAGGTATTCGAATCAAAAGAGAAAATTCTTAAAGATCAGTTGGGTTCAATATTCCTGCATGTCAAACAAAAACCTTCCATTGTAACCGATTGGTCGTTGATCGATCTGTTTAACAATGAGGACGATGACCTGGAAGTTGCCATATCTGGTAAAAATGCATTGCTATTTTGGTCATCGGCCCAGATTGCTTTTCCTTTCGAGGAAATAAATTCGTTAAAAGCGGAAGGTTTGGTCCACCTACCCACAGGATGGTATTACCAGTATTCGCAAAAGGATGGGGAATACACGATCAGGGGATTTCTACTGATAAAACGTGAATTTCCATATCGAAACCGTTACATCAGGAGTTCCTTTCAGTCTGATTTTGACCTTCCCGACAATTATCTGGTACAATCTTTCCAACAGAAGGATGCCATAAATATTCACAGGTCTGGTGGGGAATATCTTTTTACGATCGTTCCGATACATGACGAAAGCTCTCTGACCAACAGCTCCGGAATTCCTGAGTTGCTCTTTTTTGCCATTGTTGTCCTGATTTTGGGTCAAATAAGCCAATGGCTCAGGAAGCGTAAACGTATTACAGGAAATTTAAAACTCATCCTGTCCATCGGATTTTCAATTTTTATCTATTTGATATTTAATAAATTAGAATTTTCGACATTTTTCAGTCCATCTCAGCTTTTTTCACCACGCGATTTTGCATTCAATGGTTGGCTCGCCTCTTTAGGCGATTTTGTACTACTGTCGATCCTAATGTTCTATATCGGTTTATCCTATTTTAGTTGGGGTTGTTTGGGGATTTCCTCAAAAATGAGGAAATTGAACATGACAATATCTTTTTTATTTGGAGCCCTCTATTTTGTATTTTCAACCGTGCTTTTCAGAATATTGCTGTTAAATTCAAGCATTACCCTGGAGTTCTTCAGTGAATTGAAATTTTCGGCAGCCAACTTGTATGCTTTTTTTTGTATCTCGCTTCAGATTATCGGATTCATTCTCATTTTGCTGCGGCTGCGTTTTGAATTTTTCAAGGAACTTGGATTTAAGGGATTTATTTTCTGGTGTATTGTTGCAACAATCATTGTGGGTTGGCTCGCAAGTTATTTCAGCTTAAAAATCGAATGGGTTCCCTTTATTTATTTTGTTTTGATCATCCTTCTGATTGCCTGGATTGAAGAAAAATGGGTCGGGGAAAATAAATACACTTTTCTCCTGATCATGGCACTCATTAGTGCCGCCTATGTGAATGGATATGCAAGGGACCTGATATTGGAAAAGAAGAACAAGGTGATGGATCTTTGGGCCGTAAAACTGAGTTCGGAACGCGATGCCGGGGCGGAAATTTTCCTTTCAGAACTTGATAACCGGTTAAGAAAGGATACTTTGATTCAATACCATTTGATGCCACCTTATAAATCATTGGAATCGTATTTTCTGAACAATTATTTCACTGGTTTCTGGCGCAATTACAACCTGCAGATCACGGTTTGCGACCGTGAAGACAGCGTCTATATCACAGATGAAAACAAGTATTACCCTTCGTGCTTTGATTTTTTCGACAATCTCAGGAAAACCAAAGGGATGTTGGTCTCCGGTAGTAATTTTTATTTTATGGACCGGGTCAATGGCCGGATCTCCTACCTGGGACAGCTCGACCTTTTAAATTCCGAAAAGAAACTTGTCAAAGTATTCCTTGAGCTCAATTCAAGGGTAATCCCTGAGGGGAAGGGTTATCCTGAACTTTTACTGGACGAACATGCCTCACGGGAAAGCAGGGACGGGGGTTTTAGTTATGCCAAATATTTTGATGGAGCTTTGGTTGACAGGGGAGGGGAATATCAATATGGAATGAACCTGCCCCCCGAAATTTTAGCCGGCAACGAGGAAATGCAATTTTCGGGCAACGGTTACCGGCATAGCTCCTTTAAAAGGGCAGGGAATATCTATATTATTGTTAGTGATCCTGAGTCAACCGTTTACGACTGGATAAGCACTTTGCCCTATCTATTCTTGATTTTTTACCTGATTGGTGGGGCTGTTTTGTTTTTTATTGTTCCAAATTTAAGGATATGGAGACGATCCCTTGATTTCAGGGAGAAAATTCAATTGACGTTAATCCTTTCATTATTGGGTATTCTGACCATCATTGGAATCGGATTGTTATTTTATAACTCCAATAAACTATTGAATTCGCTTCAGGACAACCTGAATGAAAAACTGAGTGCCGTCTCCTCCGAACTGAGCCTGAGGGTAGGACAGGAAACTGAATTAAATGCCCCTGCCCGCGATTTTATCAATGACCAGTTGATCGTTTTGTCTGATATTTTGCATACGGATATCAACGTTTACGACCTGAAAGGAAGGCTCTTTGCAACTTCAAGGAACGAAATATTTGATCGGGGGTTGTTGTCTAGGCGAATTAATCCATTGGCATACAAAGAGATAGCTGTTTCAAAGAAAACCATGTTCCTTCATAACGAAAATCTTGGGGAAATGAAGTTCTTATCAGCCTATGCACCTGTCTATAACCAAAACAGCCAGTTGATCGGTTACCTTAACCTTCCCTATTTTACCCGACAGGACGATTTTACAAAGCAGGTTTCAGGTTTTATTGTGGCATTTTCAAATTTATACATTTTGCTGATCATGTTCAGTTTGATTATTGCCGTATTTATCAGCAGTAAATTGACTGCTCCGTTGTTGCAGATCGAAAACAACCTTAAAGGGATCCAGTTGGGTAAAAGAAATGCAAAAATCGGGTATTCAGGTGATGACGAAATTGGGAGGCTGGTAAGGGAGTACAATAAAAAGGTTGATGAATTGGCCGAAAGTGCCGATTTATTGGCCAGGTCGGAACGTGAGTCGGCATGGCAGGAAATGGCAAGGCAAGTGGCGCATGAAATCAATAACCCATTGACCCCGATGAAATTGAGTATTCAATATCTCCAAAGGCTTAAAGGGACAGCGTCCGATAATTTCAACGATTACTTCGACCGCGTTAGCCATTCTTTAATCGAACAGATTGACGTTCTTTCAGTGATCGCATCATCGTTTTCCGACTTTGCCAGCATGCCAGGAATTCGCAACGAATTGATCAATTTACCTGAGAAAATAAAGGAAGTAGTCCTGTTGTTCGAGAATACACTTAATGTTTCGGTTGTATTTAACAATTCTGCTGAGAGCGAGGTGCAGGTCATTGCCGACAAGGACCAATTTGGGAGGGCAATTATCAACCTGATAAAGAATGGGATACAAGCAATTCCAAAAGAAAGGGCTGGGATCCTGAAGATCGGATTGCACAATGATCAGGAATGGGCCTATATTTCTGTTAGTGACAATGGGAGCGGAATTCCTGCTGAATTGAAGGATAAATTGTTTGTGCCAAGCTTTACGACCAAATCGAGTGGCATGGGG
This sequence comes from uncultured Bacteroidia bacterium, assembly GCA_903927965.1. GTDB lineage: Bacteria > Bacteroidota > Bacteroidia > Bacteroidales > Prolixibacteraceae > JAAFHB01. The sequence continues at coordinate 4,043 of CAIYPA010000550.1, forward strand.
CTTGGATTGGCCATCACAAAAAGGATCATCGAAAATTTCAAAGGTGAAATAGGGTTCGAATCCAATCCTGATCTTGGAACTACATTCTTGATAAAGCTTCCGATAACAAATTATCCTGTAAGAAATTAAATCTATTCTTCTGTTTGGTTATTAAAACAATGATACCAAAGTTCATTGGTATGTTTCAGCAATCCATATTCTATAAATGAAGGTTTATCTGATTGATTTCCATATATTGGCCTGTTGTAACAAAATGTACCAGGATTTCTAAAACAATACTGTTCCATTTTTCGATATATCTTTCCCTCATGGGACCAGCCTCTGTTTAATTCTCTTTTTTGTTTAAATACATTCAATTCCATCTTGTCAACGGCTCCTCCAATTGAATGGGCAATAAAATGCCCTTTATCCCATTTTTCGCCAAAAATTTGATTTGTGGGACCTACCCAACCTCTCAAACGATAATCATCCCGCTTAATCTGACTTGGTGAAGATTTTCCATAAACAGCAACAATTCGCGATGCAATTTGTGTATAATCAAGCGAGATACCTTTTTCAATTAACGAATCAGTATCATCATAAATAAACTCAAATGACCCATGAGAAATGGTACAAATATCAGTTAAGCGGTTACTTTGCATTTTATAAAATTCTATCCAAAGGCTTGGAAATATTTTTATTAATTGAATAACCGCTTCATTGTAAGATAAATGACAAACGTTTAATAATATTTCTTCGTATTTTTTTTGAATGGTTAAAATATTTTCATCGAATTTCATTTGTAACATTAGAGGTAAATGATTTTTACTCCTTAGTTGGAATTGCCATTTTTGAATTACGTACATTTCAATTTGTAAATCCATGGTTTCCAAAAACTTCATAATTATTATCCAAAATCAGTGATCAGAATGGACTTATTTATTTTTTAATAAGTATTTGAAAGTCTTTACAATGGAAGTTTAGAATTAAAAAAGATGCCATGTTATTTGAAATAAAATGGCATCTCTATCACGACAAGTGCAAAAAAAAATATTGAAGACCAATAGAACGGA
>CAIYPA010000551.1 GCA_903927965.1 uncultured Bacteroidia bacterium
AATATTTCAATTTATTTCAATCTATTTCTAACGTTGCAATTCACCATTATCCGGATTGCCAGGTTCATCGAGCAGTTGGATGTATGTCGATGGCCCAAGGTCGGGTTTATCCCACGACGACAACGCCCAAACCACCTTTTTATCGGGCGTTACTTCGAATACCTGGACAGTTCCTGCCCATTCCTCTGTTTTGTTGTTGCCAGCACACCAGTTACAAATGACCGTATTCCCATTGGCGAGGCGGTTGGCAGTCTGATTGTTGAACAATTTGAAAGGGACATCCTTTTGTGTCAGTTCCCAAACTGTTTCGCCTTTCATGTTAACTTCGCGGGTATAGCTCTTCCCATCCCCTGAAATCAGTGTGTTGCCATTGTGCAAACGGATCGCAGCCCAGGCAGATGGTGCATCAACAGACCAAACCTCTTTGCCGTCCATGTCAAATTCGACCACTTTCTTCTCGGCCATCAGTCCCACCATGATCGTGTGGTTTCTGGTGATCCGAACATGGCGAAACTGACCATGAGTGCTTGTGGCCGTTGTTGGAATGATAATCTCTTTTAACAACTTATTGGTAGATGTGTTGAATATCAATACCTTACCTGGAAAGCCATTCAACACCATCAAAACACTGTCTTTCCCGATAGGTTGGCACGAATGGGTTTCTGTTCCCGTAGGACAGATAAATTGCCAGATGATATTTTTCTCTGGCGTAACAATTCCCGCACCCGACATGCAGGCATAGACGATGTTCCCGTTAGATAACAAAGTAGCATCATCAAACTCCTGAACTCCACCAGTTGCTGTACGTAAAGGAATCGAGTATTGCCATACGACTTTGCCTTTTCGTACAATAAATAACGATTGAGCCTGTGGCTTGCGGGTGTCCCATTCGCCAGCGTAGAGGAAATCATGCTGTTTTAACCCTTTTCCAGGGAATATATAACCTGATTTGTCTGTTTGGGCATTTACAGAGACACAGATTAAAACCAGGCTCAATGCCAATAAAGATGTAATGTTCATTGATACAATGTATTGTAAGATGTTTTGAATTTTGCACAGCTTTCTGTAAAGCAGATCTAAAAATAAGCCTTTTATACTTCTTTTGTATGTTTAATAAATCTAAATTCATGTCAAATAGTTTTTATTGATTTTGCTGCACAAATTTCAAAGGTCTTATTACTTTTGTTCAAAATCAATTTGAATCGTTATGAAGAAATATTTTAAAATCATCCTGATCACTCTTTTTGTTGTATTGATCATCGTGGGATTTATTGGTTATCAGGTATATAAGATAACCATGGGAAGCGAACCTCTCACCGGAAAACAAGAAAACATCCCGGTACGAATTTCAACACTGCCACCAGTCACAACTGGCAACTCTGATTGGACCCATTGGAGGGGGAATAATTTTGAAGGGAAAAGTGCAACAAGAGGTATCCTGACAGATTGGTCAAAGGGGTTGAGAAAAGCATGGAATGTCAATTATTTATGCCAGGATAAGTCAACTGCCTCATGGTCATCACCTGTAATACAGGGAAATCGTTTGATCGTTCCCGGAAGGGATAAAAACAATGATCTGGTGTTTTGCATCAATGCAGAAAGTGGGGAACTGATATGGTCTGGTTCTTACGAGGCACCTGCAGAAACAAGCCATGGTCCAGGTTCGCGTGCAACACCTTTCATAGATGGGGAGAGGGTTTACACATTTGGCCGGAGTGGTGACCTGGTTTGCTGGCAGCTCGAAGATGGGAAGTTGCTTTGGAGAAAAAATGTTATTGATTTTGGCGGTGTCCAACCAACCTGGGGATTCTCGACAACTCCGCTCGTGTTAAACAACATGGTCATCATTCAGGGAGGCGGAACTTCATTGGCCATTGCTTTTGACAAATTGACTGGAGAGCTTCTTGGAAAGTCGATGGCCGGTGATGTTGGGTATGCAGCAGCAATTCCTATTTCGATCGAAGACGAAACTGATGTTTTGATCTACCATGCAAAAGGACTTTCGTGCATCAATCCGGGTAATGGAAAAGTGTTATGGACTGTTCCATGGGCCACTGAATATGGCGTAAATGCCACAACGCCCATTATTTCAAACGATATTGTATTTCACTCATCGGGTTATAAAATGGGTTGTGAGGCGATTAAGGTGACGAAAAGTGGTTACACGGTCCTTTGGAGAAACAACCTGATGGAGGCCCAACATTCGGACCCTGTACTGATCGGTGGTTATATTTATGGTTATTCAGGCGAAAGCAGCCGGAACAATGGGAAGTTCAAATGCATTGAATTGTTGACTGGTAAAGAGATGTGGAGTACCGATTTGATTGGCCAGGGGACTACTACATGCGTCGATGGACACCTGATCTGCCTGGATATTAAAGGGAACCTGTTTTTAGTCAAGCCAGATCCAACAGGATTTAAAAAAGTTGGTGAAATTTTGGCAGCGATTCCTGATGTTAAAAATCCAGCCTGGACTGTTCCTGTCGTTGCAAATGGTAAATTGTATTTAAGGTATTTGCAGCAGTTAATTTGCTATGACCTTATACAATAGCTGATTAGCATTAAAGACTTTGTAAGCTAATTAGTCAATTCTAAATTTATGAAATTTTTCTTTGAGAATGTCATAAATTTCCTTTGATCTTGTTTTGTTAAGGCCAATGCCATCTGCAACATTTTGTATACCAGAGCGTTTAGGATTCCCCTGACCTGCAATGGTGGTTATGTGTATCCATTGAAGCCGTTAGAGGGAAGAAGGTAATCGGTATTTAAAAGTGTTGATTAGACATTTTTCCTCCCTCTCTTTCTTGCTTTTAACTTATCCTTAATCAGCAATTCGTCAATGCTTTTGTACTTCTGCCTTCTAAAAAGCAAACCGAATTCTTCTGTTGCATCCAAAGCTAATGCCAGCATAACCAGGTTCTTCAATGAGATCTCGGAGGTACTTTCGAATCTTTTGAGACTGCCTAGACTAACGCCTGATTTTACGGCCAATGCACTTTGGCCTAGGTTAAGTTCCAACCTGTTTCTTCTTGCCCTTTCAGCTATATTCTTAAGGATCAAGCCCGGATTGAAATCATCAAGAATAAATTCATTATTAGGTAATTTTTGCATACCCAACCGGATGGTTAAGCATCGGATATTGGGAATCTGATAATTTCAGTATTGCCTTTATTTTTACTACATCCATACTGACACGTGGGCGGGTTTTTAATCCGGTTCCCGCACAGAAAAGAGCGATATTTTGGGAAACGATTCCAATGTCGAGGGCAGCCCAGTTCAGCTTTGATGCCACTTCCCCCGATTTAAACCTGGAAATGTCAGAAACCAAAACGATCACAACCGGAGCGGTTGTTATTCCAGATGCTTCACGGAAATCTCCTTTCGTTACAGGGGTAAGTCTTTGCATTTTAGCATCATATAAATATGAACCTTCTTCCATTACAACATAGACATCCACATCCTGTGCGTTGAGGGCTGAGGCAGCGGTACGTTTGCCTTCATCAGATCGGTTTATTCCATTTGCAGCCCATAAAAGATCGGATAAATCCTGGAGGTTCAGTTTCTTATCGGACCATTCCTTTACGGAAGCCCTCAAGGATAAGGCCTCCATTACTGGTAATCCACGTTTAGTATTGGGATTGTTTAACTTGATTGGGGATAATTCCTGCGCCAATATTTGGCTTAATAAACAACAAATCAATACAATACAAAATAATAGTTTTTTCATCACTAAATAATCTGCTTTTCCGAAAATCCGTCTTTTACCACCAAGACACAAAAACACAAAGGCTTCACTAAGGCTTTAGTACTGATATTTAAATCTTTGTGAAAACTTAGTGTCTTAGAGCCTTAGTGGCATTTTTTGTTTTATCTTTTCGGCGGGTACTCATAAATCGATTATAGACGTAATAATTATCTTTGATGATTCAATTATTTCTTGTCATAGACCAAAGTCCTGCTCATCTCTCCATTTGGAGTGGTATTGGTGGCTTCAATTTTCAAAGTTTTATCTCCTTCCAACTTCCAAATTTCGGTCGATTTCATCTCCATCGACTCCCCATTCATGTTAAATACTGTGGTAGAGGCAATTGTAAGTGATTTTTTGTCGGCAGCCCAGGTTATGGTCGATTTCATCTTCATGTTCATGAATCCAGAATTTTCACATTCTTTCCCATCGAGTGTGTATTTGCCGCTCATTTTAATTTCATTGCCATCGCGACCTGTCATCGTCCTCTCGGTGGAAAGGTTATTTCCATCCTGGGTTACTACAAGGGTAATCGGAGCCATGCGCATCGGGCCGTCTCCCAGTTTGCTCTTGCCTTCGTTAAATGCCCAGTTGCCCGAAAAATTTACAGGGCTTTGAGCTGAGGCCCCTGCACAGAAAAATAGTGTGATTGCAATCACCATCAGTACTTTAAGGCTTTCAATCCTGTTTTGAATTTCATTGTGTGAATTTCTCATAATCATGTGTTTTTAAGATTTAATTGAATGATGAACATTAGTTCAAAAGTATCATAAAAACGATAGTAAAGAAAATAATTATGGATAGAATGAGGATTTCTATCACAGGAATTCCGTTGACAGTGGGAGATATAGGTAATGTCTAAAAATTTAAAACCGGAAATTTATAGTAAAGTCAGTTATGATTAAAGATTAAAGGGGCCAGGTCTATTGTCCCATTATTTTTTTGGTTTCCTGATCGACCCAGGATGCGATCACCATTTTTTTCGCTTCGTCCAATCTTGTACCCGGATGGATCAGGCAGTATATTTTCATGGGCATATCGCCTTTGTTAACCTGTTCCTTAATATCGGCTAATTTCCGGACCAGTTTTCGTTTGGAATAGCTATCCCATTCCGAAAAATTCAGTGCCTCCCGTCCCTTTTTAACGTCTTTGGCGATTTGCCACGATACCGGGGCAACATATGAATACCATCGATAGTTGGTTTGGTTTGAATGGCAATCGTAACAGGAAGTTTTTAAAATTGCCATCACCTCGTCGTTTGCATTTTGGACCTGTGATTTGTCCTGCAACTGAGCAGGTGTATTTTGAGGTAGTTCTGACGGGACAAATTGAAGTACAATCAGTACTATTGTGATGATAACCAAAGAGATATATGCTATTTTTTTCATTGTTTAATTTGGGCTCGTTGGTGGAAAATGATTTGAATGGTCTGCGAAAATCTGCGCTTTCTGAGGGAGTTAATTGGAAAATTTCCCGCAGAAAACGAAGATCAACGCAGATTAAGTATTCTCCAAATTCGTAACAAAGAATTTGGAGCCAAATAAAACTCTATTTCATCAGATCAGTTGCTGTAGTTTCAGCCCAATCTTTGAGAATTTTTGAATCAGCTGCTGAAATTTTCGCATCCGGATTTCTCTCGATCATTCTTTGTGGTGGCATCTCGCCCTTATCCAATACTTCTACCACCTTATCGAGCTTCGACACCATCGGTGCTTTCTCCAGGCCGGTTAATGTTGTCCAGTTCAGGGCTTCTTTTGCCTTGTCGGATCTCCCTTCTGGGCTATGGCAACCAAAACATTTGGCGTCGATTACCTTTTTTACGGCTTCCGGATATTCAACCTTGCCCGCGGATTTTAAAACCTGCCCATCGCGTTTTGTCAACGCATTGACCTGCAATGAAACTGCTGCAATGGCTACAATTACAATGACCAGAATTGTTCCTTTTTTCATGTTTTTACTTTTAATTGACTTGTAATTAATTCAAATAACGCTTACTGTTCTCATTCATTATTTCTAAACAAAATATTGATGGTATGGTTCAATTTTTATGGAACAATTTACTCTGGCCACTTCGATACAATAATTGTGAACCGCGATTATATTTTGAATTAAAAATGATCCAAATTGCAGGGATTATCCTGACGCCGATAAAAGAGAAAGGTTATGGTGTAACCAACGTCCATGGTGGCAAACCCATTGGGTTAATCGGCATTAACTTTTCGAGTGAAGAAAGGAATATTGTGGAGCGGTTGGAGGGGCGATGGTTTTAAATTCCAAAGTATTTGGCATATGAATTTAACCTAAATTTATAAGTGTATAAATCTAAACACATAGGAACATAGGTTTAAATATTAGGAACATAGGTTAGCCTCAAAGAAATTCTGATGTTGACAATAATGGGCAATCATTTAGATTTTCATTAGCATTCTATCGTTTAAATAATATCATTTAGGTAACCTTCCCAGACAATTTTGTAGAAGGATGAGAGGTCTCGAAAGCCAGGAATCGAAAAATTGACACGGTTCCCCATAGTAAAACCGCCCCTGAATAGGAGTTTCCATCAACAGATTTGCCGATAAACGGATTGACAAATGAAGTAAGAACTTGTACAATTGCTGAAAAAGCAAAAGATATCCCCCAAATTACGAAAACTAAATATTTCATTTACAATCCAATACAAAATTTCCCCCAAAATCACTTGTTCAGAAAATTTCTATTTCATTATCTTTTTTTTTATTTGGTCATTATCACGAAATAATCATGCTTTGTACCTTCCTTCGAAAACTCCACATCTTTTCCACTTCCTTCTTTTACCAGTTTTTTATCGTCAAGGTCGTAAATCTGATACTGATAATTTCCGGTAAGGTTCTTGCTGGTTATTTTAAGATCAGCCGGATTTGGTAACCGATGAATGTAGGAGTACTCCACCGAATAATTTTTGTGATTGGTGATATTGTACACATAGGCCAATAGCTGTGATCCATCCTCCGTAACAGAGTAACTTACCGCATATCCCGGTGAAACCTCAAAATAATTTTTAACAGATGGTGGCAATACCGGCGGAGAAAATGGTTTCATGAGGTCAAAAACGACACCCTTAAATTTGGAACCTTCTTCAATATATTTATAATCAATAGGATAGGTGGCAGTAAAATAACGTTCATATTGAGTGGCAATCTTTTGAAATTTGGTTTTAAACAAACTGTCACTAATTAAAATTCCAACTTTTGGCTCCATTAACTTTTTATTCCACTGGATCTGCTTGCGGATCTGTTCGAAGACAATGCGTTCATCTTCCGTAAAATGCTCATCCCAGGTGACTAACAACGCCTGACGGGCCACCAGTCCCATGTAAATGGATGTCCGCAAATTGATCCGATAAATTTCACTCCCTGTCCAGGAATTGAATTTGTCATCTTTGGGGTCGAATGTCATTTTGCAATATCCAGATGGGGCAGGAAAGGAGCCTTCAAGCATACATACGTTGGAATTCATCCGATTCATTCTAAAATACATTCCCATATCCAATTCAGTTTCCACCTGATTTCCTAAAAGATAGGTGCGTGAACCCAAAAAATCCTGTGGCCAGCCTGCAATGTCTTTCCCAGGTAATTGATTGTAAATATGGATTGGTTCTCCATCAAACAAATGTCGGTTGTCAATTTCTTTGTAGGTATTCATAATATCCAACGAACGGGATAGATGATTGTATTTATCACCTTCGCCCGAAGCCCCGATGGACAGAATTGCTGTTTCATCTTTAAACAGTGTGGCTACATCGTGCAGGTACTGATGAAATAGATTGGTAAAAGGCTGAACTCCTATATTGAACCAATCAGTTTCCTTATATCCGGCATCTAAATATTGTTGCCATACGGTATTTTGGTAGTAAGGATAATGCGATAAATCCTGAATATGGGCCAGCCCATACTTATCGGCTGAACGGATATACAAAGCCAACTGCTCGGCACCATGCGGGGCAATATTCCCTCCGGCATCCAATCGTTCCCAGTTGTTCCAATGTTGGTTCAAATGAAGTACTTTCCATTTGTTGGTTCCCAAATATGAAAAGCGCAGTTCCAACTCCTTGGTAGTTAGTGACTCCCACCAATGTAAACGCAATTCATTCGGATTTCTTCTATTCCATTCCTCTTGTCCCTGAACCATTCGTTCTTCAGGTTTTCCGGTTTCTGTAAAATAAAATGCCCCCTGATAGGAGCCAGTCACAGGACTTAAAATAGTATCATGACGTTTTATCGCAGCTATTTCTTTGTCAAACTTAAAATATTCAGTATCGGTTACCCGAATAATCTGTTTTTGAGTAAGCCCTTCTTTTTGATTGGAGATAAAGTTAATTTGATGATTGCCCTGTTGAAAAAATGGCATAACTGTTGTATAAGTTTTGTCTGATAATAACATAGCATGTATTAGTCCATTAAAAGAGAGGAGAGGCTGCAAATTACTATCATGAGTTAGTTTGCCCGACTTGTCGCACAGTAAAATTTCAATCGGAATTCCTCTTGAAGCTTTTGATAATGTTTTAATTACAGGTAGAGAAGTAATAATTGCAGCCTGTGTCTTCATAAAAGCTGAAAATTCCACTTTCGCAGGCTTTAAAGAATCGCCGGTCCAAACCCCCATGACCATATTCAGTTCGGCATATTTCAGTTCATACCCTTTTTTATCCAATTCGCCGGCAATGTTGAAGGTGATTGTTTTTGCCCCTTTCTGCCAACCACTTGATAGTAAGGGCTTACCAGCTCTTCCTTTGATGGCGATGCAAAACTGCCAATCGCAATTGGCCTTGCTAACACTAAGACTAAGCACTGGGTGTTGTCCTAAGTGAAACTGAAGTGCCGGAAGTACAACGGCATCCCGAACACGTATTTTACTCTGTTTTATAAAGATAGATCTCTCTCCTGATTGATAGATACTATTTACGGGGTCTGAAAACCATCTGGAAACCTGTTTCTCTCCGGTCAGCTTAAGGGTATCACATTCACTATAGCAGAAAATATTTCCATCGGTTGTGCGTACCCATTTCATTGCCCGGTTAAATACCCAGTTTTTGGACAGAAAAGCATAAAACTCAGGTGCTGTGGCCCAATTGGGATTGGCGATTTGTGTATTGTGATAGATGATATCCTCAACCCCTTCCCAAACATATTCAGGCCTGGGCGTTCCCTGCTGCTGGTTAACCCACGAATAATAGGGGTGGGTAACCTGTGTTTGAGCGCCTAAAAAGCAGGGGAGTGCGATTAGAATTAGTAAGTTATTCAGTTTCATAATTGACCTTATTTTAGATGAATCTGTATATTCTGTATTCCCTCTGCATTGGCTGGAATAAAAGGTTGAGTTGAATTGCCGTTCACCGTAAACGAAACGACTTTAGTCCCTTGTCCTTTGATTGAAACATTTAAAACGGCATCCCGATAAAGCAAATTAAGCAGACGGAGGTTGGGATACTGGTGAGGAACAACCGGGCTGAAACTGATGCCCGTTTCATCAAAACGCATCCCGAAAAGGCCGTTGAAAACCATTCTCAGATAGGCGGTTGCGCCCCAGGTTTGTCTTTCAGTCGATTTCCAGACATCAAGCGGACCTTCGTTACTCTCCTGTAAACCACCATAAGGTAAGCCGGTTTCAGGATGATAGATTTCGCGAAACTGTTTATCCCGCCAGGTATGAAGTGTCAGGAGGTTAAAATCATAATCAAATCTTTTAGCATCCTGATTTTTGGCAGCAGCATTGGCCCAAAATCCCTGAACATGGGTCCACACTGTACCACTATGCCTGCCATAACCATTTTTATACCGTGGGAATGAAGGATATACACATGGGATACCGGCTTTTGTTACGATTGTATTGTTTAGGACTTGCTCAGATTGAACTTTATCTGCTACGCCAAAAAGTAGGGCATACGAAATCCCAATCCCTTCCTGGTAATCACAATTCCCATATGGATCGATCAAATAACGGTAATTCTTCTTTTCGTTGTCCCAAAAGTTCTTGTTGATGGCCTCTTTTAATCGTGTTGATTGATCTGTCCACTCCTCCTTTACTTTCAAACCAAGTTCCTTTTCGATTTTGGGAAGTATCTGATAAACTTCGTAATCGACACAATTGGTGGACAAAGCGAACATGGGCATACCTCCTCCAATTTTCACCCTTTTATCAGGATTGGCTGCTGCCCATTTGGTAATGGTGGAGACCCATTCTCCTCCTTCATATTTGCCTGTTTGGGTATATCTGTCGGGATAAGCGGAAATCCCATCCCCATAAACTGCGGGTCCGCGAAAGAGATTTAATTTTGGATCAAATTCATCCTTTTCCAACCCTGAAAGTGTATAACAAGTTGCATCATAGGCAATTTTCAAAAACTCCTTGTCGCCGGAATAAAGATAAAGATTCCAGGCTCCGATGGTCCAGATGATCTTGTCCCAGTATTGCCCGATAATTTGGACATTCCCGTTGGCTGTTGAATCCAAGTCAGAGATTAAGGTCCTTTTTGAAATATCAGGCAGGAACAGACCTGCACCGCTCCAGATATTAATGGCCGCATCCCGTGTCCATGGGCCATAGTAGTCGAGGCCAGCAAACAAGAGTGCTTCCTCCTTGCGAACCAACCCGTTTTTATAGGGCCGAATGTTGCTCATGATATCACCAATGGCAATATTAAAGGTGTGAGCAATGGTATCTATGGCATCGTCGTTGGTTTTGAGTACCGGAAAGTAGTAGTTTTGCCGTTTTTCAAGGGAGTTTATATTCTTGACATCTTTACGATTGCATGAACCTGAAACAAACAGGAGAATTAGTACAATAATAAAAAAAGACGTTGAGGATAATTTCATATAAAGTTGATATTTAGTCAATTAATTTGTTTTTTATTATTGGCTTTGCCCAAAATATAATAAATGCGATGAACAACAAAGGCAAATAGATATAGTTCAGCGAGGATCGAAGCCCTGAAATATCGCTAAAGGTTCCAATTATGAATGGCCCAAAAGCCCCGCCGATTGAGGCAGTATATAGAAATCCGGTCAATGACTCGTGATGCTTATCCACTGAATTAAGTGCCAGTGAAAGAATGATTGGCCACATCACAGACTCAAAAAGTCCAACCAAAGGGAAGACCCATTTTGCAACGCCGGTACCCGAATAAAGTCCAATCGAAAAACTGATTATGGCGAAAACAGAAAGAATTGCAAGGACACGTCGGCTATCGTATAATTTGAGCAATAACATCCCTCCCAGACAACCCACCGACAACAAAATCCAATACCACGATAGGATAGCAGCACCATTGGTCTGTGGATCAAGGCCATGATACTCCTGAAAAAATTCAGACATCCAGATGGCTATACCTTGTTCACAACTTGCATACAGCATTAAAGCAACGAAATACAATATCACATATTTGCTTTTAAAAAATTGGAGATTTACCCCGGATCCAGTCTCTTTTTCTTCACGCTTTTTCTTCGGAAACTTTACCGTTGAGATGAAAATAAAAGTCGAAAAAAGTAATACCGCAAAAAGCCAATAGGCTGAAATCCACTCATAATTCCGGGGGATTATATTATTCAGTAATTTAAAGATGAAGCCTTTATCCCGGTTTTGATCCAATAACCCTGAAGTCAGATACGAATAGATGTGAGGACTAAGAAAAGCTCCTGCGCCATAACACAATTGATTGAGCGAGGAATGAAATGCCAGGTTTTCGGCACCGCAGGTATCTCGTAACAAAGGAACAACCGAGACCTGAATAATTGCCAATGAACTGCCAATGATGAATAAGGAAACTACGGAAGCATAATAGTTAGGGAAAACTGCAAATAATAGTGCCCCTGTAAGTGCCAATAAAAACGAAAACAACAAGACATTTTTTGTGCTGAATTTCTCATTTGCAATACCTGCAGGGATACATAAGAATCCGAAAGCAATATAAAAGGCGAAGGGTAACATGGAGGCCAATTGATAGCTAAGTTGGTAACTATCGATCATATTGGGTATAAGTGCGCTCATCACCGACATCAAAAGTCCAACCTGAAAATAAATCAGATTAATTAAAGAGATAAGCTTATACTCCATGTTTGGCCTTAATACATTCATATTTAAGTCGTAAAGGATTTCATTGTTAAGATGCCAAATTACTAATTCATTATTTATTCTCTTCAAGAATGGATACTAAAGTTGATTAAAGCCACCTTGCTGATGAACAACAAGGTGGCGGCCTTCTTTCTAACTACTACTTACACTAACATCCGGAGAAGTTTCAATTTCAATCTATCCTTTTTTCCAACGAATCAGTGTCAACGTACAAAAACCGCCATTCGGGTTGATCACGTCATAATCTCCAAATGCGGCGGGTATCACTACCGATTGAAACCGGTTAATGTCAGTTTGAAATTCCGGGTTTGATTTGGATCGGATAATTACATTCTCACCAACAGTTAACGTCGGGATATGACAGAATTTACCTTCTGTGGAGTATTCCCCTTTTTTGTAAAAATGAATCCGCTCAATTTCAAAAGGCATTGGTCCATAACTCGAATACCTGTCTATAAAGTACTCCTTCGTCCATTTTATGATTTCAGGTTTTGCCCTCAGGTGTTTATCCACCCAGTCTTCGCGCCTTGTCTGATCCATATCAAATCCGTGATCAAGATGCATATTGACAGGCTTTCCGGTCATTGTTTTCGTTGAATCGTCCCAGGAGGGACGCATAAAATCGTACATGAAAAACGAATACTCAGTTCCGGCAATACTGGGGACCGTATCCATTTCGAGGACCATCTGGTTTCCGCCATGTCCGTGGGTTGTACCTGGTGGAATCAGGTACAGATCGCCTACATTTGATTTCCAGTTTTTGATGTAATCTTTCCAATCGGGAATAGGTTCCTTTTTGTCCCACGATTCGTAACATTTGCGCTCCCATTCCTCCACATCGACCTCATCCTTAAATCCCATCCAGGTATTGGCACCTTCGTAAGCCTCTGCTATATAATAAGTTTCGTAGCGGCCTATTGGTTCATTAAAGTGCTTTTCGACATAGTGGCTACTTGGATGGTTGTGGATGGGCATACTGATTCGTTCAGCCGGGGTCTGTTCAGGAAAGTAGCCATCATCAAGCCACACATCCAACGGGAACAAGCCGGGATAATGCTCAGGAATATAGGTACCCAGCAATTTAGTGTCATACTGCATCAGGTTCACAAAAGGCATATTCAATACTTTACCCTCACCGATATTGACCAACATGCTTAGTTCCGGACCTGCCAGTTCATTCCACGCGTTACATTCAAGCCCCTTGATATCCCAAAAGTCTTTGTAGCGAAAAGCTCCCCATGGACCCGGCTGGTAGATTTCCACCTCTTTAACCGGATACTCAAGCAGGGTTTGTATAATGGTATCGTAAGTTACCCTTGGAACAAGTTTAATCTCTTCAAAATCAACTGCTTCAACATAATAATCCATCACTTTCCATGAATATTGCTTTTGATGTTCCAACAGATAGAAATCACAATAATAGTATTCTTTCCAGTTATAATTCTTTTTGGGAAGTTCATATCCAAACGGGACTAATTCACCTTCCCACATCTTCCAGAGCAAAGGTTGGCGGGTGAAATCAAAATAGAATTTCAGATCGATATAGTCGGCCAGTTTATTAATTAGGGATCCTGAATTATAAATAATAACAATCTCATCTTTATCTCTATTATTCAGTGATTTGATCAGCAGGTTTAGCTTTTCGGGATCGACAATTTCAAGTATATTACCGGTCAGGTTGGCGTAACCAAAGGCAGGATCCTCCCCAATAAACCTCTTCTTATAATTTTCAATTTCATCGGTTGGTTTAAGGACTGAAGAAAATGAGATGAATGAAACCCCATTCTCCGGCAAACTCTTTTTTAATTCGTTGATGATTATGTCCCATTCAACTCCGTACCAACCATCAAAAGCAACAGTCAACCGGCTATTTATATAGGTTGCTGCGCTAATTATCCTGGCTGCGATCTCCTTGCACACCTTTTCAGGACCGGTGACCACCGATTCCACCAATTCCTGACTAATTCTTATCTTATTTTCTGCGTTATGACGACCTTCATACAATGGCATAATAATTATTTTTCGATTTAAAAAAATAGGGGATTGGTTTCATTGTAAATATTCAGTGATTCGACCTTAAAATCACCTTCACTCAAAAACAACACAGATACCTCATTCCCAAAGAAAAGTGATTCATGCAATACCTCGCCCTTCAATTCCTTATTCCATAAAACTTTACCAATTTCCCCAGGTTCATAATACCTGGAAGAAGTAGAGATTCCATGCGATCTGCATCCAAATATTCGTGAATTTAATTGGGAAAAGCTGTTGTGATTCCAAAATCCAAATTGGAAAATTTGCATACTGTCAGTTCAAAAAATAGAAATGGATCAAAATAGCTCCGGATTTCTTCGTGAACCCTGCGTAACTAAATGGATCATAGTTACACAGGGTGGCACAAATTTTCACTAAGAAAAGAAAAATTCCAAAGGTTAAATGGTAAATCTTAGCTGATTGGATCAATATCCCGGATTCTGTACCAGCTTTGTATTCTTGTTCATCTCATCGCGCATGATCGGAAGGAAATAGGCTTTATTGTCCCATGCCCAGTTGTCCAAAAGGTCTGTGCTGTACACTGGTGCGCTCCAGTAGGATCCATCTGCTTTATTGTAATTTGTTATATTCTGAGTTGTGGAGTATTTTATAACTACCTTATGAACAGGATGATATGCAGATGGTCCGGCAACCCACCTCCGGATGTCATAAAAACGTTGGTTTTCAAAAGCCAATTCAATGCGTCTTTCATGCCTGTAACGGGCTTTTAATGCTGTGCCACTTTCACTAATATCCGGTTGACCTGCCCTTTTACGGATCAAATTGATATAAGTTCGAGCTTCAGCGTCCTGACCAAGTTCAATACAAGCTTCCGCGTAATTGAGCAGTATTTCTGCATAACGGAAATGACGGTAAGGTACGTTCTCCTTCTGTTTCGTGTAGTCATTATTCGGATCAAAGAATTTCCTGAGAAAATATCCGGTATAAACACCACCGCTCCAATCGTCAACAAGACCGGCATCAGCTCCCAACAAATTTTTCCTGTTGCCTGAACTATCAGTATAATCGACCGAACCTGTTTGGATCTTATTCCAGGGGTCAATTGACTTTACATCGGCTGGTCTTGGTGCAAAGGGGGAGCCTTCGTGAAGGATGGTGGCAGAGAAACGGGCATCACGATTTGTATAGGGAGATACCTTGTGAAGGGGATTGCTCCAATCGAAACGACTTCCATCCTTCATTTCATAGTCATCTGCCATCTCGGCAAATGGCATAATCCCTCCCCAACCATGGTAACCATTGGGATACAAATAGGTATAAGGATCTTGGTCAACCCATCTGAAAATGCCGCTTTTAGGGGTAATGTATTGGACATAGATATCTTCACTTGTTGCGGTCCGGGAAAGAAAATAGTCGATAAAATTTTGCGAAATATTGTCCCCTGAAGCAGGAGATGGTTTATACAATGAATATTGACCTAAATCTATTACAGCTTTTGCAGCATCTTTTGCTTTTTGCCACAAAGCCGTTTTGTTTGCATTGACATATCCGATTAATTCAGGCTTGGCAAATGCCTGGGCATATGTTGACATGGCGGTATGCAAATCACTCGCTGCGTAGAGCAATACCCTGGATTTAAGGGCCATAGCTGTTCCTTTTGTGACACGTCCCAAATTTACCCCTGTTTGGGTCGCGGGTAGATAGAGGGCTGCTGAATCAAGCTGACCTACAATAAAGTCAACACATTCTGAGTAGCTGTTTCTTGGGACATTGAATTCATCCGATAATACAAATGCACTCTTTACCAATGGAACGCCACCATACATTGCTGTGAGGTAATGGTACAAAGCTCCTCTTAAATAATAGGCTTCTCCAATTTTTACCTTTCGAAGATTATCATCGGTAAATTGAATATTCTTAACGTTGTCAAAAATAAGATCTGTCTTTCTGACTGCTGCATACAGCCTTCCCCAGGTTAAACGATCTGTCTGATTGGCATTATACCCAGTCAATCCAGGAATCCACTCCTGCGTAATCATACATTTGTTAAATTGGTCAACACTTTCCCCTTCGTTAAACCAGGATTCATCGCCTGAGAAATTGGCCAATCCAACTCCCAGAAAATTGTATGGAAAGCCAAACACATCAACGTAAATCCCATTAATAAATGCCTCAACCAATCCTGGTGATTTCCACATATCGGCTGATGAATATTCATTCAATGGCTTTGTATCTAAAAATTCTTTGTCTTTGGTGCATGAGGACAAAACCGAAATTATCCCCAGAAAAATGAAAATCAATGTATATATTCTTCTCATGGCTTTACGATTTAAAAGGTTACAACTAATCCGGTATTGAAAACTCTTTGAATAAAATAATCAAAGGCTCTTGAAGCATTCATTTCGGGATCAGTTCGCTTAATTTTACTAAATGTTAAAAGGTTGGTACCATTGACATAAATACGTAAGCGATTTACTCCCAATACTTTATTGATCTTGTCAGGCATATTGTATCCAAGCTCAAGGTTTTTTATCCTGAGATAATCGTTGCTTTTCAGAGAATAGGTATTTGCCCTGTTGGTAAAATAGTCAATGTTCCAGTTAAAGGCCCTCGGTTTCTGAGCATCGGGATTTTGTTCTGTCCAGCGTCCGTCATAATCTTCCTTTAAAAAGTTGGCCCAGGTACCTGACTCCTGCTGTAAATAGGTTACACCTCCAGCAGCCCCCTGGAATAATACTGCCAGATCAAATCTCTTGTATTCAAGGTTGATGTTCAAACCGCCAATAAACTTTGGAATATTTGATCTTTTGTCGCGGACTTTATCTAAATCATTAATCTTTCCGTCATTATTGTAATCCTGAAAGATGATATCCCCGGGCCTTGCCCCTGAAATATGAGGCGATGCATCAACAGCAGCCTGATCTTTATAAATTCCCATGGCCTGATAATACATGCCTGCACCCATTGGATACCCGGTACTTTGCTGATAATCAGGTGCTCCATGTGCTTCGTCCCAGAATAAAATCTTATTGGCCGAATAGGAGCCATTCAGTGAGACATTGTATTTCAATGCTTTGGATTGATCGTTGTAGGAAATAACAAACTCATATCCTTTATTTTCTACCTTCCCAATGTTCTCCGGAGGTAATGTCAAGCCAGTCATGGCAGGTACTGAGGCATTTCTTTGCCATAAGATTTGGGAACGTTTGTTATGAAAATAATCAAAAGATACTGAAAGTTTGTTTTTTAACAACTGCATTTCAACTCCTCCGTTTGCCTGATCAGCAACCTCCCAGGTAACATTCGGATTAGGAATCCGCAACTCCTGCATCACCATTGCTTCCTGGCCACCAAATACATACGAATTGTTGTAAAAACTGAAAGAATTGAGATACTGATAATCACTGATCGCATCATTACCAGTCCTGCCTATCGATCCCCTTAATTTTACATTGTCAAACAAATGGATATTGTCCTTCCAGAATTGCTCCTCCGAAATACGCCATCCGGCCGATACGCCAGGGAAGAAGCCAAACTGTTTGCCCGAGGCAAATTTGTAGGAACCATCGTATCTGCTGACAAATTCAAACAAATACTTTTGCTTGAAATCGTAATTGGCACGTCCAAAATAATTCAACCTGGCGTATTGGCTGCCTGAACCGGAGTTATCCTTGTATTGATCATTGGCACCAGCAAATAGTTGATCGATCTGGTCTGAAATAAAGTTACTTCTCGAGGCAGACATTGAATTACCGTTCCCTTTCTGCCGCTCTGTTCCGATCATTAATTTAATATTGTGCTTTTCTGCAATCGTGCGCAAATAATTGGCAACAACATTCCAGGTTACCTTGGAACTATTGCCATAACTTTGTGATAATGAGATCACGTTTGAACCTGAGATAGCACCGGTTGTGATATGGTCAGGTTGTCCGTTCCAGGTATATAAATATACTGGTTTATTAAAGCTCTTCCCCGAACTAAAGCCTTTGTCCAATGAGGCATTTCCTTGTATCGATAATCCTTTTATCCAGGGAATCTTTATGTTAAGTCTTAAATTACTCTGCAAGACATAATTTACCCCTTTATAGTAACCCCGTTGGTCGGTAACATTTACTACAGGATTTCCACTCCCAACCGAGGGTGTTAAACCCGAGGCTGCTGTTCCATCAGGCCAATAGGCACGCAAGGTTGGTTTTAAAGTGTATAATCCACCAATAATTCCATAAGCCCCCATTGCCGGAGAATTACGGTCTTCTTCACGCCCGGATACATCAAAAGAAATATCAAGATCCTTGTTTACCTTGGCATCAATATTGGTCCTGAAATCGTTTTGTCTGAAATTACTTGCACTGTTCTTGTACATCCCATCCTGAAAGCGGGTACCCAATGAAAGAAAGTATTTAACACTTTCATTACCACCCGATAAGGAAATATTCTGATTCGTCACACTTGACCAGTCCTTAATTGCTTCTTTAAAGAAATTGGTATTGGGATGCCCCCATGGATCGGAACCATCCTGAAACTTTTGAAGGTCATCAGCAGAAAAGATGGGTTGTTTTCCTGCATACTTGTATAACTCATTTGAGATAGTGGCATATTCAAAAGAATTGGTCATTTCAGGCACAACAGTTGGTTGACTATATCCATTGTTCAGGTTTACAGTTATTGAAGGTTTGCCTGTTTTACCCCGTTTAGTGGTGACCAGGATTACCCCATTGGCAGCCTGTGCGCCATAAATTGCTGCTGAAGCATCTTTTAAAACAGTAATGCTTTCAATATCCCCGGGAGCAACGCCCAGATCACGGTTTGCTATTCCATCCACAACAACCAAAGGTGCATTGTTCCCAAGGGTATTGGCACCCCTGATCAATAGAGTGGCACCATCATAGCCCGGTTCACCACTTTTGTTTACAGCGATTACGCCTGCAAGTTTTCCAACTAAAGTATTGGATACGTTCGTAGTCGGTGATTTACGGAGTGTTTCCCCCGTGGTATTTACAATGGCTCCCGTGGCAGTAACTTTCTTTTGAACACCGTAACCAACTGCAACGACCTCTTCTATTCCAATAGATTCATCTTCAAGGGCAACATTTATGTTTGATTGGCCGGTAACAGCAATCTCCTGCGTTTTCATGCCAACAAACGAAAACTGCAATGTTGCCTTACCGTTAATGTTGGATAATGTGTAATTACCATTGGCATCGGTAATTGTACCATTTGTAGTACCTTTTACAAGGACTGAAACACCTGGTAAGGAGGTTCCTGACTTGTCGGTTACCTTTCCCGAGATTTTTTGTTGTTGAGATTCAGCTTGTTGATTCTGACTGGATACTGAGGTATTTTCCTTGTCATTAGGAATATTATTGATAAGGTTGACGGCTGAGGCGTTATAAAAAATAATAAGAATCAACAATAGGCTTAGGCTGAGGCGCAATAATGGCTTGTGCAGTATAATCCGGCTGCAATAAACATTACAATGATTTATTCTTTTCATGATTTTTTAGATGTTGTTAATTGATGTAAGACTGATTTATTGAATCAATCAGATTTGAGTTCCCCCATATCCGTGAATCACTGGTTCAATTCCCGATTTTCTCCATATTGATAAATATTAATTTTATTGAAAAACCATCCGCAATGATGGTTAAAGAATTATGTATGTGCACATGACAAACGTACACAAGGATATTTCTGATTTGTTTTTGATTTACGAATGAAAATTTACCATTTGCGAAAAAATGGAATAAGGAATCGTTATGATAAAGTCAGATTTTCACCCCCTTGCCACTTTAGAAATGTTTATGTATCATTTTGATATTCTGATAGATACAGGAATTACATGCATTGGGACTTATGTGTGTTAAATGGATAGCCAATACTTCGCATGAGTGTGTTTTATGAACCTTTTGAATCTAAATCATTTAACAATCGGGTTAGGAATTGTATAATTTCCTGAATTCAAAAGGGGTCATGTTTTTTTGCTTCCTGAAATAGTTCGAAAAGGAAGTAGGTGAGTTAAAGCCAAGAGAATAGGCAATCTCGTTTATTGGCGATTTACTGACAATCAATTTATTACAGATCGCATCCAAACGAATCCGGTTGATTTCTTCAAGGATGGTCCGGTTCAGCATCTTCCTGAAGCGAATTTCGAGGATGCGTCGTGATAAAAAGGTAGAGGAGACTACATCCTCAACAGGTACTGGTCGGGATTGCGCTTTTTCATGAATAAACAGCAGTGCTTTTTTTACTTCTGCATCTTCAACAGCCACAATATCAGTTGAGAGTCTCGAAACAATCCGGAAATTAGTCCCAACAATATTCGCTGTTATTGTATTTTTATCTGAACTGAGTGACCGGATGTACTTGCCAATTTCAAACCCGACACTTTCGGGGTCCTGATCTATGGACGACATTGGGGGATTGTACAATTCACAGATAAACTCGTCATTGTCAACACCCAGGATGGCCATTTCCTGAGGAACTTTAATGTTTGCGATTTTTGCAGATTCGATAAGGTGGATACCAAACTCATCGGAACAGGCCATAATTGCAGCCGGTTTGGGAATGCTCCTGATCCAATCAACAATAAGTCCGGGATTATTTTGCCAGTTGTCATTCAACATGGCCTCCAGTTCATAGAAATTCAGGTTTAAAGATCTGACAAGCCGTTTGAAGGATGATTTTCTTTTTCTGGACCAAAAGATCTGATCTGAACCATAAAACCCAAAATTCTTAAAACCCTTGTCAATAAAGTATTTAGCTCCCAACTCACCTATTTTGTCGTCATCAGCAATGATATTGATTACACCCTTAATTAGCTTATTTGAGGGTGTAACAAAGACAGGAACTCCCAAATCAATGAATTCTGCTATCAATGAACTTTCGTTCATCACGATACAATCAGGTTTCCACGACCTGACCTTTCTCAGAAGCCGCTTTTTCTCATCTGGGACAGTATAATTAGGTGCCTCCAAAAAGAATTCCCACGGGGAAGAGAAGCTGGAAAACCGCACAATTCCCCTAATCAAACCCCTGTCATAGGAACCTGATTTGTCAAGTAACAATGCAATTCTTTTTAAAGACTTGTTCATTAGAGTTTTGTTTACCTATTTATTGTCAAAGTGTTAAAGCCAAAGAACGCATTTCAATGAAGGCGATTGCACATTACAGAATCTTCCATTCTCGCCACAATGCTATTGCAAATTTCGAAGACTGAACCTGATTTTTTAGATGACCGCCGGCCCCAATGCCGGACGGTCATCGCTTCTACTTACCACTTACTTGCTAACCACAAATCAAAAATTTACATAAAGTATTATTAATTAATACATTACAAAATAGATATAATTAATCATATTCTTCTCCATCAACGCAATAAACCCCAGCAATGCCCCCCAGTGGTAATAGTTTTCACCCATCCGTTTACCTTCGACAGGATTCTTCACATTTCCGTTAATGGCATTGTAGTTTTCATAGATATAACCATTCAGTTTTACGTTTTCCATCATCAGGTTATTCGATTTCTCGGCCAGGATTTTACGCGCTTCGGGCAAATCGTAGTTTCATTGGGATCAGTATATTCATAATTTAAATCATTGAATGTTGAATAGTCTGCTATTTTTGATCCACTCCAAAGAAAATGATCTTCCCTTCGGCTTTATCAAAGGTTACCTTTATTACAGCAAAACCCTCTTTATCAAATTTCACATCAACCCCGGTTGTTGACCAGAATTTTGGGTTGGGTTTACTTCTGGAAACATATTCATAGCTTCCCTTGTGGCTGGAAAATATGACCATTGCACCTTTCCCATTTTCAGGATTAATCTTTTCATATACTTCAGGACTACCACCTACTGCACCATCGCGAATCATCGTAGCTTTGGTAATATCATCGCGGACCTGTTTGTAGTAGCCAAGCGACTCATGAAAGAATCCTATCCCTTCCGGAGAAATTTTGAGCAAATCGCCCCAGATCCCATTTTGTCCCAGGATCAGAGACCCTACTGTAATCGATTGGTTTTCATAAGGGTTGTCGGGCAGGTAATGGGTAAGGAACAGAACAGATGGTATCCATTTGTCCAAAGTCAGTGGGGTACGGCAAATCCAGCTTCGTGCAGCACCCGGATAAAAGAAGATATTCCAGTTGTCTTTGTCAGGATTAATCGGAACATCATAATTCTGGTAGTAAGGGCCATTATTAATGAGAAAATATTTGCCGGAAGCCAGAAAACCTAAACCAACTGAACGGCCACCTTCGGTAATGTCAAAATCTACAATGGCATCCGGAAACGCCTTGCATAACTTATCAACAACATAATTCATCGATCTCCCAAGTTCAAAGCCATAGTTATCCCATCGTTCCTGGGGGCTGTTTTGCTCAGTACCATGAAAATGATTCGGATCGTTGCAGCCATATTGGTTAATGGCATCCCACTTAAAATAGCGCACACCAACCTCTTTGGCCAATCGGATCAGTTCATCGGCAAATGCATCCCGGTAACGGCTGACCAGGCACATCCCGTAACTCTCCTCTGTTTCCCAGATAGGGGAAGGCTTGCTTTGTTCGTTGTTTACTTTTTTCAGACAATCCTTGTAATTCGAATACATTTTGCTGGTCATACCTGCTACTGTAGGATTAAACCATAACCCCAGTTTCATACCATAGCTATCGAGCTTCGCCTTGACGGTTTTGAGTTCATCCGGGAATCTGGACTTACTGGGTTGCCAATCACCCGTTTTCTCAAACCACCCCGCATCAATGACAAAAACATCAATACCCATCTGATGGGCAACCTCAATTTCCTGTAACATTCGTTCCGTGGTCATGTCACTTAGGTAAGGTTTTTTGTACCAGTGTTTGTTGCGCTCCTGAAAATTCCATGTATTGTAAAAGATATAAGGTTTACGGGTTTCTGAATTGGGTGTCATGTTACAAAGCACAAATTGCCTGTATTTTTCAGCCAGTTGATCTTCATTGCCTTGAATTGCAGCGGCTTCAAACCAAACTGATTGATAGGGATTTTCCTTAGTGATGGGAAAATTGTTGCAATAATTACCTTTTGCAGCGGTCAAAGCAATTGTTTTATCGGAGGAAAGGGAGTATTTCAAAAACAGATCGGGAGCCTGTGAACCATGTTCATAAGCAACCAAAAATGAATATCCAGAATCGCTTCCCACGACAATAGGTCCCATGAAACTGGTCTGATTGTTAAAATTACGAGCATCCATCTCCCGTTCTGAAAGACAAAAACTGTGCACCATCTCATTAAATTCCGAAAGCTTAACCTCCTTAATTTTGGAGATTTCAGGAACAGATAAAGAGAGATAACTCAAATTATCAACTCCTTTGGATTTTGTCAGAAAATGGTTTCCTATGCCAATCAGTTCATACCGAAACCTGACAACCGGATTGTTGTCAGGAATACGAAAAGTAATCCGTAAGAAAACATCAGGCACCTGTTGAAACGCGCCCTGAACAACGTATTCAGTAACTCCTATGCTTAATTTTTTAGGCTCACCAATACACTGAATATCAATTAGTTTACATTCAAATGTTTTACCGTCGATTTCAAAGTCAGGACCTGCAAAAGCAAATACCTTGCTTGACTGAGGAACCTGATACTTCCAAAGTACATTCCCTGAATTTGAGATTTCGATGTTGAGACTTGTTCCTTTCAGGAATATATTTTTAGGATTTGGGGCACTAAAATTACTGGCAGTGACAATATTTGCAAAGAATAAAACCACTAAAAAACTCAAGAGATTTTTCATTGTCTTTTGTTGAATAGATGTACTGAACATAAATTTAAACGTTTATTATTAAGTTCTTATTTGATTGTCTTTTCAATTTTAAACACCCAGGCATAGTCACAGGGATTATTTCCGGGATTGATCGCTGGTGGTATAATCTGCAAATTTCCGCCTGATAAGGTTGATTTTACCGGGGTAGTGCTTCCCAGCAGTGTCACTTTTCCGGCACTCTTCAAACCGGGTACAATAATTAGTTTATCAGGCCATTGTGTGAAAATGGCGTACAGATCATTCCCCTTTGAGGTATAGAAAATGGTCTGATTTTGGGAGGATGCCGGCCTTCCTTTCCAAACTTTTGTTCCATAAATAGCTTCTCCATTTACTTTTAGCCATTTCCCGATATCCAGCAACCGTTGCTGCATAATAACCGGGATCAGGCCATCGGCTGTGGGGCCAATATTCAGGCAAAGGTTTCCTCCATCTGAGACAATTTTAATCAGCATGTGGACAAGTTCCTGTGATGAAAGGTAATGGCTCAGATCTTCAATGCGGTTATAGCCAAACGAAGTACCGATCCCACGGATCTCTTCCCATGGATGTGCCGACATATCCGTAGCCTTTTCATCGCCATTCACATTTCCATATTCGGTACTGTAATAACCACCATGTTTGCTGCGGGTTTCCTTACCCCACCGGTCATTGACCACAACAGATTCTTTAACAGGCGATTCGTTGTAAAGCCATGAAAGAAATTTTTCGCTTTGCCACATCGAACTGGGATAATCCCATTCCCCATCGGGATAAATCAGTTCGGGTTGATAACGGGTCACTAAATCTTTCAACTGGGGAAGCATGTGTTCATTGACATATTTTTCAGGATTGGATTTATAAAGCGGATTGAACCATTCGTACAACGAAAAATAGAATCCCATGTGCAGCCCCTTCCCTTTAACTGCTTTTGAAAGATCGCCGCACAAATCACGATGGGGACCAATGTCCACTGAATTCCAGTTCCAGCTTTGTTCGCTTGGCCAAAGTGTAAAACCTTCGTGGTGTTTTGAAGTGAGAATCACATATTTTGCTCCGGCATTTTTGAATACTTCAGCCCATTGATCAGGGTTAAATTGCTCAGCCTTAAACATTGGGGCAAAATCCTGGTATTTGAATTTTTCACCCCAAACTTTGTTGTGATAATCGAGGAAGAGTTTGTTTACATCACCTTGCTGTTTGTTTGGATCTTTACCACCGTTGATACGTGGCCAGTACCATTCAGCATACTTGGCATATACGCCGATATCGGCACTGGCAGGAGCCCATGCCGGAACAGAATAAACACCCCAATGGATGAAGATTCCGAATTTTCCATCGGTAAACCATTGGGGGATTGGGCGTTTGTCGAGCGATGTCCAGTTGGGCTGGTAGATTTGGGCTTTTATTTGCTGAAATAAACCCGATAGGAGGAATAAGCAAATTACAAAATATTTTTTCATATTATTTATTATTAATCAGCATTCAATTTTACTTTCACAAATCCAACATTCACAAATCCATCGTGCCATAACGGTTCTATTTTATCATCGAATAATTCGGTAGTAAACAGGTAGTTAACACCATTTACCTTTCGGCAGGTACCTCCCTCAAAACCAAAACTCAACATTGAGATTGATACATTCATAAGTCGTGAATTTTAAATTATCAAAGTATTTTCATCAGGTTCATATCCAACTTAAGCAGTTCACCTTTCTTCAGATGAATCTTTCGTTGAATTTTACAATAGCTTATGGTTGTCAATTGATTATCGTTTGATTTTAGTTCAGCACCGGTAAGTTTGCCTTCGCTCCAAATCATTCTTACTTCAATATTGCCCCGTGCCTTTAATCCGGAAATGCACCCCTCTTTCCATGCCTTGGGAAGGGCAGGAAGCAGTTCAATGATCCCGGAATGTGATTGCAATAGCATCTCGGCAATTCCGGCAGTTAGTCCAAAATTTCCATCGATCTGAAAAGGTGGATGTGTATCAAACAGATTGTTCAATGTCTTTTCCCTTTGCATTTCAAGTATTTTTCCCCAGGCAGCATCACCCTCCTTCAGCCTTGCCAGAAAATTGACCATCCATGCTTTGCTCCAGCCGGTTGAAAAACCGGTATTTCCTTGTGCATAAGATTCCCTGCGTGAAATGGTTTTTTTTGCAGCCTCAAACAATTCCGGAGTACCGGGGGTAATTTGTGTGCCGGGATAAAGACCAAATAACTGAGAAACATGCCGATGTCCCGGTTCTGTTTCTTCATAATCCTCAATCCATTCCTGGATGATTCCATAACGTTTGCTTACTTTAGTTTGGGGAAGATCTTTCAAAACTGTTTCTAACTCTGACAGAAAATTCTCATCCTCACTGACAATACGACCACCAGAAATACATGCATTAAATAATTCACGAATAATCTGGATATCCATTGTTGAGCCATATGTAAGCATGTACTTTTCTCCATTTGGCAATTGGTAAGTATTTTCAGGTGAACTTGACGGGGCGGTAACCCATTGCCCTTTCTTGTCCTTAATAATAAACCCAAGCACAAATTGGGCCGCCTCCTTCATACATGGATAAGCCACATTTTTCAGGTATTCTTTATCGTTTG
Source organism: uncultured Bacteroidia bacterium (assembly GCA_903927965.1). Lineage (GTDB taxonomy): Bacteria > Bacteroidota > Bacteroidia > Bacteroidales > Prolixibacteraceae > JAAFHB01. The sequence continues at coordinate 26,233 of CAIYPA010000551.1, forward strand.
TAAACCGAAAATGGTCCCATTGATGTAAAACCAGCCAGGATGACATCATTGGCGATGTGTACATTACCCTGGCTGTAATTGCTGTTCGACCAAAAACATCGGTGGCGTGGTTTATGGCCCAACCTTTCGAGTTGAAAGTTTTGGCTGCGGTAACCCTTCCTGGCTCACGAAGTTTGTTGATAAAGTCGGATAATGGTTTGACCGTTTCCGCAAGATTACACACTTCTGCTGGCCAATAATTCATTTGAAGGTTGATATTTGTATGGAAGTCTGAGTTCCAGGCTGCTATATAATCCTGGTTCCAGATTCCCTGAAGGTTGGCAGGTAAAATCCCGGGAGACCGCGATGAACCCATTAATAAATATCTGCCATACTGAAACTGTAATACAGCAAGTCCCTGATCAATAGTCCCCTTCTTAACAGCAAGCAGCCGCTTATCAGTTGGAATTCCTTTGTCTACATCTGTCCCCAGATTAAAACTTACCCGATTAAAGAGCATGGAATGTTCTGCAATATGGTTGTTTTTGATCTCCAGATAACTCTTCTCTTTTGCTTTATTTAGAATTTCCCTGCATTTTTCCGCTGGGTTTATTCTTCTGTCATAATCCAGTAAGTTAAGATTATAGTCAGTAGCTGCTGTCAGGTAGAAATTTGCCTCGTCAGCATTTTCAACAAAGTAAGATCCATTGATCGACTTTAGGGATCCACCAATGGTTTTACCCCATAGCTGCGAGGCAAACTTCATGTGCAGGCCGGAAGGTTCTGCTTCATCGTCGGGTAAATCAATCACCTGACCTGTCAGAAGAAGTTCGTTTTCTCCAACCGAATTGGTAGTTGCATCCCTGTCTCTTTTCAGTGACAAGCGAAAGGTTAATTTCCCCGGTTGGTTTGCCTTGAAATGAAGTACTATCACATCATCTACAGCCGATGCGAATACTTCACGTTCAAATGTGATTCCATTTTGAGTATATACTGTTTTTGCTATTCCTGTCTCCAGATTGAGTTCACGCTGATAATCAGCAACATTGAAAGGTTTATCCTTGTTGTAAAAATAGTCTATAAAGATATCTCCCAATGGTTGATAGGACCTGAACCGAATCGGATCGCTCTTTAGATGCTTCTCTGACAATTCCACTGCCTCACCAATTTTACCATCCAGTAACTTTTGCTGTATAATTGGCAAAACGGCCTTTGTATCTCTGTCGGAATTGGTCTTGGATCCTGCCCAAAGACTTTCCTCGTTAAGCTGAATCCGCTCAGAAATGTAACCACCAAAAACCATCGCTCCAAGGCGGCCATTGCCAACAGGTAGTGCCTCATTCCAATCAGATGCAGGTTGCAGATACCAGAGCATAAACTGATCATTACCAACAATTGGAAGCTGGCTATAAGTGTTTTTATAAATTAGAGTTAGATTTAGAATAATTACGATAATTAGCTTGAAAGTGTTCATACAGAAATCCAAACAGTTGAATATAAATAAAATAACAAATGCCGTCCCTGAAAAGGTTTTCACCCAAAAACCTTAATCAGGGACGACAAATATTAGAAAACAATTTTATTGCGCATATCCGGGATTCTGAACCAGCAACGGATTAACATCTCTTTCCAACTTAGGGATTGGGAAAATATTCTGATAGGCGTTGACCGTCTTTCCAAGATGGGCAGACATGGTGGATTCCATCCGGCCAGTACGAACCAAATCGAACCATCGTTTTGCCTCGAAGCAAAGTTCAACTCGTCTTTCATGGAAAACCACATCCCTGAACTGATCTTTAGTCAACCCTGATGCAACATTTGTTAATCCTGCCCTGGTCCTTACCTGGTTAATATACTGATAGGCGTTTGCCGGGCCATTTGTTTCATTTTCGGTTTCTGCAAGAATTAACAAAGTTTCGGCATATCTAAAAACTGGAAAATTTGCAGGATCGTTGTTGTTGGTTTTTCCTTTAACGAGGTACTTGCCGCAAAACTTCCAGGGTAATCCGGTAGAGGCATTTACGTCAACACTATTACTTGTGGAAAATATTGCAGCAGTTGCCCTTGCATCACCAGTTTCAAACTCCTGCATCAGTGTACTTTTATCTGTAAAAGCGACAAATGCTCCTGCATCTTTATTTGTTTTATCTGTAGGTCTGTTCCAGCGAAGGCTAGTATCCCATGACTGCGGACCCATCCACCAGTTGGCTTGTGTTCCTCTTCCTGATTGATCGCCAAATTGAACTTCAAAGATTGACTCAGCCGTATTTTCCAGCGGATAGGTGTTACCCGCACCTGAATAGGGTTTGCAAAACAGATCGCCATACGCAGGTAGTAAGGAATATTTATTGGTCAGATTCAAGATTTGCGTGGCATAATCTTTTGCATTTGTGTAATCCTTTAATGTAAGATAAACAGACGACAAAAGCATGAGTGCAGCACCTTTTGTTGCCCTACCTTTATCCTGTGACATGCCTGTATTCGGGATAGATGTTGAATAAACTTCCGGTAATAGATCTACTGCACTTTTTGCATCAGCAATTATCTGGGCATAAATCTTTGTTATCGGATCCCTGCCAACGTATGCTTCTTCAGCAGTCTTTATCTCATTGGTAATTAAAGGTACATCACCAAATACTCTGACCAGGTTGAAATAGAATAGCGCCCTTAAAAAGAGTACCTGGCCTTTATATTGGGGTTTCAGGCCAACCCTGTTGGCAGCAAAAATAATTCCATCGATTCTGTTGAGCACAACATTGCAACGATAGATTCCTTTGTAATGTGCCCTCCACATGGAAGTAAGCTGCCCGGTGTTTGGATCTCCGTCCAGCCCATCCAGCTTGTCATCACCATAGTAAGTGTCATCAGATGCAATATCACCTATTGCCCACATGGCATTTTTATACCCCCCTTCATCCTGAAGAGCCTGATAGGCAGCATTTACTGAAGCATCAATACTGTTCACATCACTAAAATACTCATCGACAGTAAGTGAGCCATACATTTTTGGATCCAGGTTCTTTTCGCAGCATGTCAAAAATAGTCCTACCAATATGACAATTAAAACTTTATAATTTGTTTTCATTTTTTCCTCCTTTTCAAAGTTAAAATTCGAGATTCATACCAAAGGTAATCGTCTTTGCAGTTGGATAACTGTAGTTGTCAACACCTGCTGACATTGGGTTAGCTCCCTGACTATTTACATCGGGATCGATCCCCCGATAGTTGGTTAAAGTAAACATATTCGCAATGTTACTATAGACCCTCATATTCGACAAGCCAACTTTCTGAACAATGGATTTTGGAAATTGGTAGGCCAGCGTAATGTTTTTGATTCTTAAATAAGAACCATCGAACAAAGCACGGTCATTGTTATTCGATACGTTTCCATAGACACCACTGTTTGATGGGCCTTTAAAGGGTATTCCCACATCACTCGGTTTATCTGCTCTCCAATAATTATCGTAATACCATTTTGTCTGGTTCCAGTAGCCGTCGCCTTTTTCAAGGGTTCTCAACACGTTGCTATAGATTTTGTTACCATAGACAAAATTGGCAAAAATGCTTAAAGACAATCCTTTATATGAAAAGGTATTGTTAATACCACCTGTAAATTTTGGTAATGGTGAGCCTACATAAACGCGATCCAGATCATCAATTTTTTTGTCCCCATTCTGATCAACGTAACGTTGAGTTCCAATCGAAACGATCCGTCCGGTAGAAAGCACTACCGGTAACGCATCAACCTGAGCTTGTGTTTGATAGACGCCATCAGTTTTGATCAAATAGAACTCCCCAATGCTATGACCAGCTTCTGTTCTGTTAACAGCCGCATCATTCCCCAATCCCAAACCATAAAAATAATTTGAACTCCCATCTGCGGCTTTGCCAATATCCAAGACTTTGTTTTTGTTAAAAGAAATATTGAAATCGGTATTCCATGAGAATTCACCCTGTAAATTGCGGGTTGACAGCATAAACTCCCAACCTTTATTTTCTACACTCCCAGCATTTCTCGTTTGCGATACCTGTGCGCCTGCTGACCCAGGAATAGGAATGCTTACCAATAGTCCGTTTGATCTTTTATTATAATAATCAGCGTCAAAAACGATTCTCTGGTTGAAAAGTCCTAGTTCCAAACCAAGGTCTTTTTGAATATTATCTTCCCATCTTAAATCAGGATTTGCAAGTGTAGTGGCAATGGCAGCGGCATCCGCATTGCCCCAAACAGTGGTTAAACTTCCGGTTTTAGCGAGATAACTGAAATTACCAATATTCTGGTTTCCCGTTTTACCATAACTGGCCCTTATTTTCAAATTACTGATTTGTTTGATCGATTTCAGGAAACTTTCTTCGGAGACTTTCCATCCAATTGATGCAGAAGGAAATATACCATATTTTTTATTGGATCCAAAACGGGAAGAGCCGTCACGGCGGATGGTGGCTGTAACAAGGTATTTGTTTTTATAGCTATAGTTGACTCTTCCAAACTGGGATACCAGGCCGGAATAAACCCGGTCGCCGTACATCGAGTACATTGATGGTTGGTTGCCTATCTGATCCAATCTTGCATCAGTGCTCCCTTTTGCTGACATCAACTCCGTTTGACGGTAAAATTGCTGATAAGAGAACCCTGCCATTGCGCCAAAAGAATGATCCCCAATTTTCATAAGATAGTTCAGGATTTGATCTGCTACGATGTTATATGTATTGTAGTTTTTGACATCAACCTGAGATGAACTATTATTGATGTAGGAATTTGGGTTATAGAATGGCATGAAGACGTATTGATTGGTCGTCGTAAGATCAGCGCCAAAACTGCTTTTGAATGTAAGTTCAGGTAAGATTCTAATTTCACCATAAACACTGGCAATCAATCGGTTTCTTTTGGTTTCCTGCTTCTCCCTATCCAGTTTTGCTTTAATATTAGCCGGATTATTCAAACCCAGGTTAACATATGGTGCTTCTGCATTTTCCCAATAGGAGCCATCAGTGTTATAGACTTTGAAAAAAGGGAGTGCCTGCCAAATTCCATCTATTCCCTGATAATTTTCGCCTGAGGTAACCATGTTTCCCCATTCACGGCCAATGTTTAACTTGGAACCTATTTTCAACCAGCTATTGACTTGTAAATCAATATTTGACCGCAAGGTAGCCCTGGTGTTGTCAGTTTTCATGATGATACCATCCTGTTTGGTATAACCACCGCTAATTGAATAACTTAATTTTTCAGTACCTCCGGTAACAGATAGATTGATATCCTTAGTTGGTGCGGTACGGAAAATTGCATCCTGCCAGTCGGTATTTCCATTTGCCTTGTAAATCTCGTACTCCGGAGTACCTTTTATCATGTATGGAGATTTTACCCGGTCGGCAACACCATTCTGTTTTGTGTATAAATTATAATTGTCAATGGATTGCACATACATTTCGGCATATTGTTCAAAACTGCACATTTCCAACTTTTTGATAACAGTTTGAATGCCATAGGAATAGTCTAATGTAACTTTGGCAGCACCAACTTTCCCGGTTTTAGTGGTGATAATCACGACGCCATTGGCTGCACGTGCTCCATAAATGGCCGTAGCAGATGCATCTTTCAAAATTTCAATACTTTCAATATCATTTGGGTTGATCACTGCCAGTGGAGAATTCAATGTACCGGAGCGGGTAAATCCCCTGCCTCCCATATTGTCATCTGTTGTAATAGGAATACCATCTATAACATACAACGGATCATTGGCTCCATCGCCACTCGTACTGTTAACACCCCTGATTTGAATAGAAACGTTTCCTCCCGGCGCTCCTGTATTGCTCGATACATTGACACCGGCTGTCCTCCCTTGCAAAGCCCGGTCAAGTGTCATGGATGCAGAAGATTTGATATCCTTTGAAGATACTGAGGCAACTGAACCGGTTAAATCGCTTTTCCTTTGCGTCCCATATCCAACCGCTACAACCTCTTCAATACCAATTGTTTCTTCAGTAAGTACTGCATTAATTGTTGTTTTGTTTCCCACTGCAATTTCCTGAGCCTTCATCCCCACAAAGGAGAACTGCAAAGTGGCATTTTCAGGAACATTGGCAAGCGAATAATTCCCATTCAAATCGGTGATCACGCCGGTTGTCGTTCCTTTTAACACTACCGAAACACCTGGAAGTGAACCTCCGGAAGCATCAGTAACTTTACCGGTTATCTTTTTGCCCTGTTGCTGGCTGCCCATATAGGTCGGAGCCAATATAATTTTGCGGTCGATTACGGTTACCTCTACATTTCTTCCATCGAAGATTTTGCCAAGGACATCACCAATCTTTTCATTTTTTACCTGGATGTCAATTTTACGGTCCACATTGATCAGTTCGTTGTTGTAAACGAAGAAGAATTCACTGGAATTTTCAATGGCTTTGAGCGTCTCTTTAACAGTCACACTCTTCAAATCGAGCGTAACCTTCGCGTTCTGCGAATAGCTCCCTGTGGCAAGTGAGCTTAGTACTGAGGTGATTAGAATAAACAGCGTTAGTTTCATAATTAAAAACAGTTGTCGCAGGAAATTCCATGACAGAATTCCCCCGTCTTTGAATTTTTTTTTCATACCTTTGTTTGATTTTTATTAATAATTGATTTTTGCCTGCCTGTTGCGCAGACATCCTGAAAATTTTAACAGGGGAGTGCTTCCAACACTTTCCTGTTTTTTTTCGCTTTTAAAATGTTACTACATAGGCAATAGGATTTAAAATTAATGGATAAAATATTTACTTCGACTTTAAAATGATCTTCCGTTTTGAATAGGAGTTATCTCCAAGTTTTTGGGCCGCAACAACCTTGTATTCCATTTTAGAGGTGCGGTTTAGAATGCTTAAGACCTGTTCGAGAGGTTCGTCAATAAACGTCCCGGTGAACCGATATTTTTCAAGTTTCTTGTCGGCAATCTCAATATCAACATTGTACCAATTTTCAAGTTTTTGAACAACCGTGGTAACAGGGTCATCTGAGAAAACAATTTTTCCGGTCGTCCAGGCTGTATATTTGCTCAGGTCATCCTCGGTATTATAAAGTAGTTTGTTATCAGATTGTTTATAAGTCGCTACCATATTAGGCCTCATCTCTATCAAATCAACAATTTCTTTTCCGCTGTATTGCTGAAGTTGGATTTTACCTTCTACAAGGGCTATTGTGAAAGCCTCATTGTCAGGATAGGCATCTACATTGAATATTGTTCCAAGCACCTTGATTTGCATCTTTCGGATCTCAACAATAAAAGGTTGTTCTGGTTTTTTTGCCACAGTAAAGTTACCCTCCCCGATCAACTCCACATTCCTGGTTTTCTGACCATTGAATGAACTCGGAAACCTCAATGTACTTCCCGAGTTCAGGTAAACGACTGTTCCGTCCGACAGATCAATACGCGACTGTGTGCCATAAGTTGCTTTTGCCTGCTGATAAACCAAAGATTCCGTTTTTTCAATCGGTTTTGTGACAAGGAATATATTGTAGATTGAAGAGAACAGTAACGCAAGAACCAATACTGCAGCAATTTGTGCGAAAAGTGGCATCCATTTTATCGGTCGGATATCAATGCCGGCTTTTTTGCGGGTAGTTGCCAAATATTGGGGCAGATTCATTGGGGTAGGCATCGTCAGTCGATTTGAATGCTCCCAGATACACTGATAATCATTGAATTCAGCCAAGTTCGACCTATCAGCAGATTTCCAGTTATTTAAAACTTCCGATTCCTCAACGGTCAATTTGCCTATGAAAGACCTGGCAATGAGATCATGTATTTCGTAGTTTTCGATATTCATTTTTTGTGGATTTCAATGGAATGACAAATAGGGGTATGGGTTACCCTACATAGGAGACAGAAAAAATTTCAATAAATCTGAAATTTAAATTAATCAGTGTTCCTTTTAAAATATTTCAACAACAGGAAAAGAATAGGGTTCTTCATTTTGTCGTTCTTAACGGAAGGTAAATAATCGGCAAGCGAAATACGCATCGATTTTAATGCCCTGCCAATTAATGCTTCTACGCCTTTGGTCGTGATCTCCATCTTTAAAGCAATCTCTTTATTTGTCAGATTGTCGAAACGGCTCATTTCGAAGGCCAATTTGCATCTTTCGGGAAGTAGGGATAGGGCATTAATAAGTTGTTCTTCAAATTCATAGAAAAAATATTCGTTTCCGGTAGTATTGTTACCCTGGACTTCCATGGGTAATTCAGCCAATTTAATGTTCCGTTTTTCCCGTTTGACAAAATTGATGCAGTGGTTGCGGACCATTGTCGTAAGATAGGGAACCAAACTTTCAATATGATCTGAGGATTCCCTGTTTTCCCACAAGTTGACAAATACCTGTTGTACAAGACTATGGGCGGTATCTTCATCGTGAACCATCGAATAGGCAAAACGGCACATGTTCTGATAATGATTGTTGAAAATCTTATCAAAAGCACGTGGGTTACCGCTTTTAAACTCCCCCAAAAGAAAACTGTCGATCCCGTTCCTTTCGCCCATAAATGTAAGATAGTCCCAAAGTATTGACAAATGTACTTGTTTGATTGGAATTGCAACATGAAGAGAATTACAAACAGGTTTATTGTTTTGTATTCCCACCCAAACCCTAATATTTGTATTCTGATTTTAAGCAAAATAAATCGGTTCAGTATGTACCAGTCAATTACCACAAGCCTTTATACATTCGAAAATATAAGGGAGAAGGATATATTTTATGCTGATAAAACAGACTTTTTTCATCGGTTGGTTACCGATGCTTCGGGTATTTTCTTTCTCTCACGTCCCCGCAGGTTTGGAAAATCTTTATCGGTGTCAATTCTAAAAAATATTTTCAAAGGCAACAAAGAACTGTTTAATGGGCTTAGAATCTATGATATGCCCTATGATTGGAACCCTTATCCAGTTATTAACCTGAATATCTCAAAAGCCGATTGTTCCTCTGCAGAGGAACTCAACAGAGGATTGTGCATTATTTTACACGATAATGCCCATGAACTCGGAATTGAACTATCTTCTGAAACAAAATCGGGTTATTTATTTGGCGAGTTGATCGACAAGGCCAAAGACCTTAGCAAAGTGGTTATCCTTATCGATGAATACGACAAACCTCTGGTCTAAAATATCTAATCCCCTCATATTGAGGAGGTAAGGCAGGTATTGGAGAACTTCTATATCAACATCAAAGCTTCTGACGAACACCTTCGGTTTGTATTTATGACAGGTGTGACCAAGTTTTCAAAAGTGTCGGTTTTCTCGAAACTGAACAACCTGCGCGACATTACGATGAGCGAGGCTTTCGCCACAATGTACGGCTATACTCAGGATGAAGTGGAACACTATTTTGGCGGCAGGATAGATGCTTTAGCGGATAAAAATAAGGTTGACCGGATTGAATACCGTCTGGAAATCCAAAAATGGTACAATGGGTTCCGGTTTAACGAAGAAGCCCAAACAGTTTATAATCCGGTTTCACTGGGAATGTTTTTTATTGAAAACGGCAAGTTTTCAAATTATTGGTTTTCGACAGGAAGCCCTTCTTTTATTTTTAAGGTCCTTAAGCAGCAGGAATTTGATTTCTATAAGGAGATAAAAGATGAAATTGAAGGCGTTATACTCGATTCGTTCGATGTAACCAATATGAGTATTTTACCTTTGTTGCTCCAAACGGGTTACCTGACCATTGAGAGCGGCTCGATGATGATGGGCAAGCCATTCTATAAACTAAACTTTCCAAATTACGAAATAGAAAATTCGTTTCAGGCCTATTTTGTAAGTTCGCTTGAAGAGCGGAACCCAATAAAGGTGACGAGCGAAATTGCAAAATTGCAACGGGCCATGCTTGCCAACGATACCACCACCATGCACGAGGTCCTGAAAAGCCATATTGCCGCCATCCCCTATGCCAACCGAAGCCATATGGAGGAAAACTACCAGAACATTATCTATTCTGTTTTCAGGTTGTTGGGGGCCGAAATCCACAACGAAGTGCATATGAACAATGGCAGGATAGATACTGTCATTGTGAATCGCGACCACATTTATATTTTTGAATTCAAAATGGGCCAGAGTGCCAAAGTTGCCATTGCCCAGATTAAAGAAAAAGGATATGCAACACCCTATTTATCAGATGGTAAACCGATTACGCTAATTGGCATTAATTTCTCTAAAAAGAAAAGGAACATTGTGGAGTGGTTGGAGGAAGAGATGTCTTAAACTTCTTTCAAAAAATATAAGGTCGCTGTTACAGTGCCGAGGTATAAATAGCCAGAACGATCTCGACAGCCTTTCTAGCTTCCTGACCATTGATCTCAATAATTTTACCAAATTCTAAAGCGTCAATAAATGCAGCTATGTTTTTTGCATGAGGTTCAAAAGGGATAGCACCAGGATCGGTTACTCCGCCACCTCCCTCGATTTGGTTGAACCTGTTAAATATTTCGCTGTCGGCTTCAGTTTGATCGGCAAATTGCCAGACCTTAAAACGATTTTCTACCTGGATAACAGTTCCTTTTGTTCCAGTAATTTCAATACGGCGAAACTGTCCCGGAAACGATGCAGTAGAACCGTAATTACACCCAGAGCATTGTTTCTAAATCTTAAAACAGCAACTCCTGTATCCTCAACCTCAATCGAATGGCCCAGAGTGGCTGTATATGCCTGCAATGAATCTACAGGTCCCATAAGGTGCTGGAGGAGATCGATCATGTGGATTGCCTGATTTTCAAACGTTTTACAATTGTATTTTTCCGCCAATCGCCTGGCCTTATCCGTATTTGAACCGCATATCCCGATGAGACTTGCGTTCTCCAGATTTTGAATGGATTTTGCGTGAAAATCAGCAATCAGACCGGCTCCTACAATTCCAAATTTCCAAATTCTCATTTTCATTATTATTTAAGATTTTTCTGTCGGCACTATTGATCCGGAGGTTTTTGAAAAACTTCAGTATTTGCTTGCGAAATCATCTGCATATCCATTAATTTCAGCATCCGTTAAATGGACACCGGAGCAAAGGATTATCCTGTATCTTAGCGTCAATGATTTACCGGATGGAAGACTGAAATTTAATTCCTCTTTTCCCTTTGAAAAATCCTTAAAACCAAACGGATTGGCTGCAAACAGACCATAGCCGCGTGCATGCCAATAGGTTGGATAGCTCAGGTTTTTGGGGTGGTCGCAAATTACCAGGGTGATTTTTTCGTTCCCGATATTTCCATACAAATCCATCCATTTTGCACGGGTACCCCATACTGCCTCGCCTGTCGCTCCTTCGCTGCTCCGGTAGTTTCCGGTTACGCCTTCATTTGTCATGGCTTTTACTGTTGTAGGATTACCATGAGCATCCGAAAGGGTTACATCCTCCTTTGAGGGCAATTCCAGCTGACGTGCCACACGAATGCCAAAACTGCCTTCTTTGGTGTCTTTAAATAATACGGCTCCACTCGTGGCCGTCAAGGTGACAATCCGGTCAATCATGCGGGTTGATCCATTGGCGAAGAAATGGAACTCGGTCTTCTCAGCCAAAATTTCTTTCCCTTCAGGATCGATCCAACTTGCAGTGGTAACCATGGATCCCTCACCGATTCCTTCGGACAACCTTACAATGCTGAGATGTTTGATCTGACCTCCATTGACATTCCTTTTCCCTTCGGAACCATTTCCCCAAAAATCGTATCCGTTCACATTCCCATAATTCAACCAATTGCCTACCTGATGCAAATGATCGCGTCGTTCCCCTTCCCTGGGTTTTATCGGAAACCCCCGTGTAATCGTGGTGCCCGCAGCGCTAAGTATTGGAAAGAGTACGGGTTTATAAACAGAATCGGGCCACCAATATGCCGTGAAAAGATCGCCATTAACCAACACATCAACCCTTTGATCCTTTTCGTGTTGAACAAATGTCACTTTTAAATCATTGTTGGGCTTATTTTGGGTTTTGGATTTTTGTCCGAAGGCAGTAAAGCACAAAACTGCCAGCAACATTGTTGAAACAGATCGAATCTTCATGACGTAACTATTTTTCAGGAAACTGATTAAATGATTTGTTATAATGTAAATCGTAAAGCACTATAAATCAGTATGTATTGTGGCAAAGAAAACACTCATTATCAAACCTTATCAGGTACAATATAAGGCTTGCGGTATTCCTTTCTTGTCAATAGGACATCTGCTTCGGGATCCTTGACAAACTTTTCGGCCGATCCGTCAAAATTCAATCCACGTCCCAGACGGTGTGAGATATTGGCCAAATGCGGAAGTGTTGCGGAGTAATGACCCTCCTTGATACTGCAATTCAAATCTTCGTTTTTCCCTGATCTTATAGCATTTATAAAGTTGGCGAAATGTTCCGCTCCTTCTTCTCCTGTAAGCGTTTCTACTTTCCCGGGACCAGTGGTAGGTTTAGATCCTGCAAAGGGTACTTTTTCCCTTTTGCGGAAAGCTTTCCAGGTATCTCCGTTTAGTTCGAGGTAGCCTTCTGTTCCGAAGAAGATGTTACCAATTTTGGTTTCAAGGCTTGATTCTGAATTGGAATAGCGTCCGCGTGTTTCGAACTCCAGCATTTTCCCATCGTTGTATTTAAACACTGAAGATTGGGTGTTTGGAGTCTCCTGTGCGCAATCAGCAGGATTAATCCCAAAAATACCTCCGATGGAATATGCTGTAACAGGATGTTCGTTTTTGTTTAATCCCCAGCGGGCGATATCAAATTGATGGGGACCCTGGTTTCCGGTATCGCCATTGCCGGTCTCCCAGAACCAATGCCAGTTGTAATGCCCTTTCTTTTCATTGTAAGGCCGATAAGCAACTGGCCCTAACCAATTGTCGTAATGAAGGGTTGGGGGAGGAGTACTGTCGTTGGCAATTCCAAAAGAATCGCGCGGTTTGACACAAAGACCGCGGGCCATGTAAACATCGCCAATGCCCCCGCTATGTAAAAATTTGATGGCTTCGATCACATTTGCAGAGGAGCGGTTTTGATGGCCAACCTGTACCCTTACATTGTATTTAGTAGAGGCTTCTATCATTCTCCTGCCTTCAGTAATGCTCCAACATGCAGGTTTTTCAACATAAACATGTTTGCCAGCCTGACAAGCCCAAATGGTTCCCAATGCGTGCCAGAAATTAGGTGTTGCAAACGATACTACATTGATTTCTTTGTCGTCGAATATCCGGCGCATGTCCCATTCGATCGATGGTTTAACTTTTGTTCGGCTTTCAGCGGTCTTGACCCTTTGGGCAAACAACAGTTCATCCACATCGCAAAGTGTTTTTAATGTCACATTTTTGGAGTCTTTTAGCGTACACCAGGCACTTACATGGGCACCGCCCCGTCCGCCAAGACCCACAACTGCAGCCACAATCCGATCATTGGCACCGATAATTGAGGCATACGATTTGGAACTGAAACCCATTCCACCAATGGCTATTCCGGCAGTTCCTACTGAGCTTTTCCTGATAAAATCTCTTCGTTTTGTCATTTTAGTCATGTTTTTAATAAAGTGTTACAAATTGATCTATTGAAAAATATCCTATACAAGCATGGTTCAAATACTAATTTTTCTCTTCCTTGCTTCGACGAGCCATTGAGCTGTGACCTGATGTTCATTGACAACTGAGACCGAATCAAAACGGTCGACTGTTGGACAAATATGCCAGGGAATACCGTAGAGTGGGTCGCCGATTTTCCAGTTATCGGCTTCTGGTGTCCTGATGACCATATGCTCTTCACTGTGGGTTATGATGGAATAGGTTTCAATTCCCAATATCTTAACCCTTGGCTGGGGCATTTCAGAAGCAACTGCTTTGTGACCCAAATCGAGACACATCAAATCTTTCGATGGTTTACTGACGATTCGCATAAGCAACACCGCAGCATGCAAAAAACCCATATTTTGAAATGCGCTGCTGTATCCATAATCCCATAGAAGAGTTGTTCCCGGACTTGTTTCAACTCCTGCTCGCAACGCATGGATTGGAAATGTTGGTGAACCTCCGGCCACAATTTTTAGGATACCTGCACCCGCTTTTTCAAGTTCACCGATCAGGCTTAAAACCGTCATAAATGATTCATTGCAAAGCTTTTGTCTAAGTGAAAGGTCTGACTCGCTGATGTGGCCATCATAAACATGGACTCCTTCTGCACCTATCATTGGCAAATCGAGGATCATCTGATAAAGACGAATTGCTTCTTCTCCCGGAACAATACCGGTGCGATTCATGCCATTGTTTAGATCGAGCCAGATGTCTGTTTTCAGACCCGTTTGGCAGGCCATCTGCGATAGCTGAAGAATAATTTCAGATGAATCAGCGATGCATGATATTTTTGAATCAGGGAAAAGTTGTTTTAACTGAAAAAATCTTCCGAGATTGGGACCAACAGGTTGAATGGCAAGCAATATATCTGTTGCTCCGCACCTTGCGACCATCTCGGCTTCGGAAATTGTGGCACATTTGAACTTGTAAATGCCATGTTTCATCTGCAAATTGATGATCTCACTCATTTTATGTGTCTTAACATGCGGTCTTAAATGGTCGGCTCCTCCTGAAATTTCCACCATTTTCCTGATGTTGTGTTCAATCCGGTCGGGGTAAACAAGCAGAGCAGGTGATTTTACTTCATCGACATTGTCAACAATATGCCACAAATCATTGGGAGATAGAATATTACTCATTTTTAATTTCCAGTTATTTTTTTATCTATTCATTCAACACAATAGTTTGCTAAAATTTTGATTAATGCTGAATAAGCCATGCAAAGGCTTTAAAGAAATCGTTCTTTGGCACATTTTGAGCATCAAATGTAAGATTAATTTCTTGCAAATTGGACAGTTTTGTCAACTCACATGGAAGAGATATCGGAACTAATTTGAGTAATTGATTAAATGTTCCTGTGTTGGAAACCTACCCGAACTATCAATACAGAAAAACCCCCTCGCCGTTTCCAGAAAGGGGGGAGAAAAAAAACAAAACGATGCAAAACCAAGACACTAATCCATATCTTTATAATGGACAGATTTTATTTTAATTTTCAAGGAAAGATTTATGATGATCTTTCACCTATTGACTTCAAACATGAATGCCGGTCATTTTCTAATCACCAACCTGTATTTTCCTGAAAGTTGTTTCTTTTTGGCATTAAGCGACAATCGGTAAATCTGATCGCCCCATACATCTGCCAATCTCATATCGGAAAGGGTCACAACTTCAACAACAGGTTCAAATTGAGTGGATTCGTAATCTAGCCTACATTTGACTCCATTTTTTTCGAGTATGATTATTCCGGGAGTTGTGATTTCAGGTCTGCTCCATGTCAGAAAGTTGAGCTGATTGGATGCTTGAATGGATTTCAGTTTGAAAACATCCTCAATGATCAATCCTTCCTTTGCCTCAAGGTGATAACTCCGCTGCCATTTTTCAACGGCTGCTTCAGCAGGGTAAGCACCAGCGAGATCCAGGGTGAAAATCGATTTTGAAGCATCAAAACTGACATTCCGGGAACGGAAAGACGCTCCCGGAGATTGGGCTACACCATTGATCATCGGGAGGTTGTGATAATTGCTCTGCATGGTCCAGATCGAATACCTTTCATCGCTAAAGGTTTGTCGGGTATAGGTCCCGACTCCGGCATCGATGATCATTGGCGTTTCGTTAAGGTACAGTGAAAATGAGCCCATATCGTTATGGTTGTGGCTTTCAGCATTGTACCCTCCTTTGGCAGCAACAAAAAAACCGTTCTGGTTGCGCATATAGCAGAATTCGGTTTCCGGGTACCAGGTGGTGGCTGCTTGTGAAACAGACGGTTGGGTATGTATTAATTCTTTATGGGACCGTAGGTTCTCCATCGTACGAAATAGATCCCGGCCCTGATTGAAATATCCCGGATTCTTGTCACGCTGGTACAAATAGGAGGCAAAATGTTGCATCTCCGGACTTCCCACCGCTAGCCCGAAACGGAAAATCATGCCAGGTTCGCCACCACCTTTTGCAGAGGCATCGGCAAAATTAACAACCCAGCCATTGCCGATGTAGGACCTGACAATGTATTCCCCCATATTTTTAATAATTTGCTGATCAAAAATGGAAATTTTTCCACCGGTGGCGTTATAAAGAAGTTGCAGATAATCATACAATTTACCAGGAGCATGACCCCAGTAGGAAGGGCCTTCTTCGCAAGCGCCATCGCTGTGGTAATAGTTGATGAATCTATCCACCGAAATCATCGTGCGTTGTACGGCAGCAGCAAGTTTATCAGGATCATTTTCAAGGAGAAGAAAGCTTGTGAGCACATCGAAGTTGCACCACGGGTTCCAGTTGTTCACCATGGTTTTTGGGGTAGCATTGAATGCCTGCCACCAAAAATTGCTTCGGTTCATATACGGATCAAGAATCCTATCCTGTAGATTTTTACGAAGACGTTCAGCCACAAGGGGCTGTATTTTATCCATCTCATCTTTAAGGAAAAACCAGGTCCAGGAAAGAAATTCCCCCATATCACCTGAGGTCAGATCAATGATGTTTTCCTTAAACGAGGGCAGAGCAGTTTTCTCTTTTTGCTCCCTGCCGATATGGGCTGAGAGTGCCCAGCTTGTCATTTCACAAGTGTGCCATACACCGTTCACGATCTGATCCATAAAGTGCCCTTTCCCTTCTGCAAGCTCGGCCAGGACCAGATCAGCCAGAGCTGAATTATTGTTATTGAACGGTATTTCCATGATCGTTCGTGAACCACTCTTGTCAAATTCCAGATAATCAGTCGCTTTTACTACCTTCCACTCATAATTCAGGACGGCTTCACCTTTTTTAATAATCGCGTCCTTCACGCCTGAAGTCAAG
>CAIYPA010000552.1 GCA_903927965.1 uncultured Bacteroidia bacterium
AACCTGTAATTCCTTGTTGGTATGTTTGTTATCTGTCCGATTATTTCCATTAAGGGATTTGTAAGGGTGCGAATGAACAATTGCAACACCATCAACGATATGAACATGGGTGAAAAAGGTGATACTGCCATAATACCCTAAAAAGAGCATTAACAGGAATATCCCCAGTGTTTTACTTGTCCGATATGTGTATTTTGAATGAAAGTTCATTTACTTGTTGTTTCAATACAAAGACAATAATTATTGATATTAAAGTTGTAACAATCTTTTCGTGAACTTGTTTTGAAGTTGAAGTTAAATTCTATTAACCTTTGTAAATAGGTCATTTGTTTGAACCTTTAATCAAATTTTCTCCTTTCCGAGATCAGTGGAAAATTAAAACCATTACTTTTCTTACGAATACAATTGCATTTTAACTCCGATAACTTACCTTTGGAATTCATTTTAAACTCCAATCAATGAAAAATCTGACTTTCTTTCTTTTGTTGTTGATAATTCCTTGTTTATCAAAGGCTCAGCAATTTGTTGCCAATTACGATGAATCAAAAATGCCAGCTTATACTTTACCTGATCCCTTGGTGTTTAACGATGGAAAGGCTGTTGTTGATAAAAAGGGATGGGAGAAAAGAAGGGCAGAAATCTACTCAATTTTTGAGAAGGAAGTATTTGGAGTCGTACCACAATGGAAGGGGAAAATGAAATCGACCCTTGTTTCTCAAAAAACGGATGCTATGGGAGGTTTGGCCAAACGGAAGGAGGTGAGGATTGATCTGATCAACGGGGAGAGGAAAGTTTCTGCGATGGTTTTGATCTATCTTCCACGCAACTCAAAAAATGCACCTATTTTTCTTGGATATAATTTCGATGGGAATCATACCACTACAAATGAATCAGATGTTTTATTGCCTGAATCGTGGGTTGCGAACAACAAAGCACTGGGAATTACCGATAACAAAGCAAGTGAAAAAAGCAGGGGAAAATCAATTACTCAATGGTCGATCAAAGAGATTGTTTCACGGGGTTTTGGTGTAGCGACAGTTTATTATGGGGACATTGACCCCGATTTCAATGATGGATTTAAAAACGGTGTCCATGCACTTTTTGATGCACCAAGGGATAGCTCATCCTGGGGATCGGTAGCAGCCTGGGCATGGGGATTATCCAGGATCATGGACTATATCGAAACCGATAAGGACATCAATGCAAAGAAAGTGATTGTAATAGGCCATTCAAGGTTGGGAAAAGCCGCACTTTGGGCAACAGCTTCTGATAAACGGTTTGCAATGAGCATTTCGAATAATTCAGGTTGCAGTGGTGCGGCCCTCTCAAGACGGATATTTGGTGAAACAGTGGGAAGGATCAACAACTCGTTTCCGCATTGGTTTTGTGACAATTACAAGAAATACAACGAAAACGAAAATCAAATGCCAGTAGATCAGCATGAACTGCTGGCACTAAACGCTCCGAGACCTCTTTATGTGGCAAGTGCCGAGGAGGATTTATGGTCAGATCCCAAAGGTGAGTTTTTATCATGCGTGTATGCTTCCCCGGTTTACGAGCTTTTAGGATTGAAAGGTTTCCCGGCAAAAGAAATGCCAGCATTAAATACACCTATAATCGGGCGTATTGCCTATCATATCCGGCCTGGCAAACATGATGTAACCCTTTATGATTGGGAACGTTACATGGACTTTGCCGAAAAATATTTTAAATCTGAAAAGTAGCCCAAATATTTCTATCTATTTCCATTAATTTCAATATTTCACTTTATAGCGTTGCCCATATTCTTGCCAATGAAAACCCGGGGGCATTGATATTCAGGTCAAGGAAGTAGCCAAAAGGCGTTTGTTCTGTTGTATAACCTCCATTGAACAAACGCTTTTGGGCCAGGTCAAAAAGTGCTTTGGTAAAATCGATGGACGCCTTCGATTCCGATAAATGGGCAAAGGAGTGCAGGACAATCGTGGCGGTGTTGTTTTTTCTCGCAGTCCATTTCAGGTGGTTGACAAGTTTCTTTTCCCTACCCGCGAGTTCTTTCTCTTCATCTTCTGATTCAACCTGAATAAACGCAACGATACAGTTGTCGAAAGTCTTACCCGATGTAACCGCTTCGATTTCAGGAAGTGTTTTTGTTGCTGGGAAATAAGAAAACTCCTTACAATAGATAACCAATACTTTCATTTCTGTTCTGAATCTTTAATTCCCTAATTGTTCCAAAATAACAAAAAATAGTTGTTTAAAATGAAAAATTAAATGGAAAAACTATATTTACGCGAAATTTGAAAAATTCAATGGTTTTAAAGCAACTCTTATTTCTGTCACTGTTTGTCTGTTTCTCATTAAGTAGTTCAGGGCAAATATCTTACGGTGGGATTCCCGCCTCATTCAGCAATCTTAAAAAAACTGCCCAAATTGTTCCTGTAGTTGAAATGGAGCCAGTTGACAACAATCAACTTCTAAAGGAGGAACAGTCTGATCCTAAAAACTTAAAATCATTTTATTTTGCAAAAAGTTTTGATGTGGATATCTCCCCAAATTCTTCAGGATTATGGGAAAGGTCTGTAGATTTCAAAATCTGGAGAGTCTCACTTCGCTCACAAGGAGCATGGTCTTTGAACCTGATATTCGATAAAATGATCATTCCCACAGGGGCTTCATTGTTTATCTATTCAAAAGACAAGGAAAAAGTATTGGGCGCCTTTACATCGGACAATGAACAGGCTTCCGGCTATTTTTCGACATTTCCGATTGCAGGTGATGAAATCGTAGTTGAATACAATGAGCCGGTTAATACAGGTTATCCTGGAGAGTTGCATATCAAAACTGTCAACCACGATTATAAAAATTTATTTGGTACAAGGCCCCTTGGGGAATCCGGTCTATGCAACATGGATGTTAATTGTGCTGATGCTTCTTTGTATAGTACTGAAAAACAGGCTGTAGTTGACCTTATAGTCGCTGGTCGCGAGCTTTGTACGGGAACTTTGCTCAACAATACGAGCCAGGATAAAACGCCATACCTGTTAACTGCAGGTCATTGTATCTTAAACGCTTCGGATGCCCAGAAAACAATATTTTGCTTCAATTATGAAAGTCCGACTTGCGGGAATGGAGCCAGTAGCCTCAATGGGTATGCTGATCAATCACTTTCAGGTTCGACACTAAAAGCCCGATCTGACTCACTTGATTTTGCCCTGGTTCAACTTTCCTCGTCACCACCAGCCGAATATCGTCCTTACTTGGCCGGATGGAACAAATCTGCAACTATACCAACATCTACATTTGCCATTCATCACCCAAAAGGGGATGTTAAAAAGGTTTGCAAAGACCTGGATTCCCCCAAAATTGGTAATTATAGCTCAGATTTTGTCAAAAATAGTTTTTGGATAATCGGAAAATGGGATATTGGTACAACAGAGGCTGGTTCTTCGGGTTGCGGTTTGTTTAACCAAAGCAAACAGGTTGTAGGTTCACTTACAGGGGGTACTGCAGTTTGTTCGGATCCCACAAATGATCTTTTTGCGATGCTGAACAAACAATGGGACTACTACAAAACCAGCGACAAGCAGTTAAAAGCCTGGCTTGATCCAACCAATTCAGGGGTAACCGAACTCTCAGGAATGAACCCATTTGACACCAGCAGTTCGTGTGACGTTTTTACAAATGCTGAGGTTGGCGAGAAATTTGTATTAGAGAGAAGCCTCAATCAATCAGGTGGTTACAAGACAGGTCAGAACAATCTAAAAATCAGTGCTTACGCTGAGCGTTTCGGGAAAACCGATAAAACGCTATTGTCTTCTGTATCAATTGGCGTCGCCAAAATCACATCTTCCGTGATGAACTCAAACAGCAAAATTATCCTTAAAGTTTATGATGAAGATGGAGTAAGTGGTTTGCCAGGCCAGGAAATTGTCACCATGGATTTACCATTCAGCGTGCTTAGTGAGAAAAAAATGAACCACATCCTTCTTGTTAATCCTATTGTTATCCAGAAACGGTTTTTCGTAGGTTATGAAATAAACTACGCAAATGTTGCCGATACATTTGCTGTTTATCATACTCCTGATCGATTAAAACTGAGCAAAAACCAGGCTTTTGCTAAATCGGGTTCAAGCTGGAAGCCTTTTTATTGGGTTCCGGCACTTGGTATTTCAAGTTCGCTTCTGATAAATGCCAACGGATGTCAAAATACCATGGCTGTCATCACAACCCCAACAGTGGATGAAGCCTCAAAGTTTCAAGTTTTGTATCCACAAACTGGAATCACAAATTATTTTCTGCTTCAAAATAAAGGGAATGAGGAGTTTGCCGTGATTACCCTATACGATCTGCTCGGAAGGAAGTTGTTTATTGAGGAAAGGATGCTGTCAACAGTGCCGCGGGCAATTTCAACAGGTAATTACCATTCGGGCATTTATTTTCTGACTGTGGAAACGGCAAGTGCACATCAGGTATTCAAAATCAAAGTTATAAAACCTAATTGAATACTTAATTATTTCAAAATTGCAAATATTTAATATTCAATAGATAGGCTATAATTCAGATTGTTTCAAAATGTCGAAATCCTTTATTTTATTCACTGTTGCATTGATTTGTTCCCTTTGGTGTTGTTCACTTCAGGTTAAGAGGCAATCTGATTATAAATCCAAAGGTGAAAACCGGACTTTGAATTATGCAAAAGGGTTTGCCATCTGTGATTTTGGCTCCTATCGTAAGATATCAGTCGCAGATCCATGGCAGCAATCATCAAAGGTCAGTTTTGAATATTATCTTGTTGATCGTGATAAGGAAATCCCTGCCGGATTAGAAGGGCAGCAAATTATCAGGACACCGGTTAAAGGGATTATCTGTCTCTCAACATCACACATTGGATTTTTGAGTGCCATCCATGAGCTTCTTTCCTTAAGGGGACTTTCAGGAGCTGGTTTTGTTTCCGATCCCGAAGTTCAAAAAGCAGTTACCGAAAAAAAAGTGTTGGATGTGGGGTACGATCAGGGGATTAATTATGAGAGGATCTTGGGTTTAAAACCAGATTTGATCATGGCCTACGGTGTTAGTGGGGATGTAACAGGATTTATCAACAAGCTTCACGACCTTGGCCTCATTGTTGTTTTGAACGGGGAATATCTTGAAGCTACACCTTTGGCAAAAGCCGAATGGATCAAATTTGTAGCAGCATTTTATAACAAAGACAAGGAAGCTGCTGCCTATTTTTCAATGGTAGAAGCAAATTACAATTTAATTAAAAATCAGGTGGCAGGTGCTAAAAATCACCCGGTTGTCATGACGGGACTGCCTTTTAAAGATGCGTGGTGGATGGCTGGTGGTGAATCAAATCTTGCAGCATTGATCAGGGATGCAGGAGCCCGGTTTCTTTGGAATGATAATCATTCGAGGGAAGCCTTTGTCGTTTCGTTGGAGGAGGTTGTTGTGAGGTCCACAAAAGCTGACTTCTGGATTAATTGCGGTACAGTGAATAATATGGATGAACTTATTTCTGCTGACAGTCGTTTCGCTGCTTTTCCACAGGTAATAAAAAAGTGTATTTTTAATAACAATTTACGTTTGAGTCCAGGAGGTGGAAATGACTATTGGGAGAGGGGAGTAGTTAGACCTGATTTGATTCTATCTGACCTCGTTAAGATTTTTCATCCGGATATTGATAGTAGCAAAGTCTATAATTTTTATAAAAAAATAGAGTAACTGTGTCAAAGGTCTTTACAAATAGTAGAGTAATCAACCATGGAACTCGTGTCCTTTTGTTGCTTGCACTTCTTTTACCAGTGTTTTTCCTTTTGGACCTGATGGTGGGTTCATATACGATATCAGTTCCAGAGATCCTCAAAGCAATTTTTCAACCTGAAAACGTCGATTCTCAGATTATTCTAATAATCAATCAGTTCCGTATTCCTAAAGCTATGACGGCAATTTTGGCTGGTTCGGCATTATCAGTAGCCGGGTTACAAATGCAAACAGTTTTCAGAAATCCACTTGCAGGACCTTACATTTTGGG
>CAIYPA010000553.1 GCA_903927965.1 uncultured Bacteroidia bacterium
CCATGCGCCGCAAAATAAAGACAAAAGGAAGGTCGAATTTTTGGATTGCACCACAAAGTTTAATAGGTGCGTGAAGATCCCAATCCTCATAACAGCACTTTCATCCTCAATACCTGTCATTGCGCGGAGTGCGGCACAATCAAATTTGAAAGATAATCACCTGCACTCCAAAGCAATCCCAAACTAAGAAGCACCGTATCAAAACAATGTTCTGGATTGCGTCACCGACTTTTAAGAGAGTTGTCCACCCCGTCCGAGGGAAGATTTGCACTTTTCTGTACTTTTGTTCGCGGACGGTTTTCGTGTTGCCATTTTTACCCCGGGTGGCGCAGTCCCAGAAACAACTGCTCAATGACCTGGTTTTTATTCGGGACTGCTTACCCGGGGTTATTCACGTTTTTCCCTTTCAGGGAATTGACCGCTGAAGGATTTTGAAGCGTTTCCGAAATTCAGGATTGCGCCACAAAGTTTCAAAAGTTGAATGATGATTACTATCAAACTTGTGTTTGCCTCTTTTCTCAATTTTAGTAGAGTCAACATCTGCCGGACTGTCATGTTAAACTACCATTAAAAAACTACAGAAGAACCTGTTTTTTTACTGGTCTGCTTGTGGTCATCATGATCCTGATTATCCATAATTGGATGGGCAGTTGCCCAAAATCCAATTATGATTACCATGGTTAGGTTAGGTTAGGTTAGGTTAGTTTAGTTTTATTAACTTTTCTTTTTCGTTTGCTTTGTATTATTCTATTTCTAAGGTTACACAAATTTTGAATTGAATGTTTTAGTTCATCTAAGAACCATGACAATAACCAACTAATTTTAAAATACTTAATAATTATTCTTGTTCCTATAAAAATAATGAATGATCCAATTGCAATAAATATTATTTGCTTAATAGTATATGAAGGTGACATAATAGTTGTCCATCTCTTCATTAAAATCAACACAGTCCATGCTACTGCCCACATCCCATACCAAACTATTACTTCGCCTTTATATATGGAAATCCAATAATGTTTAAGTTTAGTTTTAGCATCTAAACCTGAAATAATTTCATCTCTGAATTTATATTCTATTATTTTATTTTCATATAAATCTTGCTCTTTAGTATTGAAAATATGCTCGAGAAGTAATATGTTTTCTTTGTCAAATTTCATTGATGCTCTCTCTCTTAATTCGTGAATTAATATGATCATCATAAATAGAAAAACAACAATTAATACAGGCAATATATTGTTCGATTTTTCTAATGTGTATAGTACAAATGCCACATTAAGTGTTATCGTCCATTGTCTAAGACTTGCTACTTTACCTTCTAGCTTTTGATAATTTGAAAAAATAGAATCAAATTCCTTCAAGACTAGTTTTTCTTTCCGTTCAAAAAATGCTTTATGTGGATTTTTTTCTTCCATAGGAGTAACACTATTAATATATTTTCTCCAATTTTTATTTTTTTGTTTTTAGTATTACTGTAATGTAATTATCCATAGTCCAGACTGTCATTGGATATAATTTGTAAAAATAATCATTATTTTTACAAATTATCAAAACGTGAATATATTTTCTGTAAACTTTTGTCTTTAAGGTGAGTGGAGATTTATGATGGTTATTTGCGGTTGTGTCTTAAAAGTTCGTGAAAATTAAGTAAATATGTTTCTGCCTTAAATCGCTGGAATTTTCTCCCTTCAAGATCAAAAAAAAGGCTCTTTCGCTCCACTTTCTTTAAAGAGTAATTTGGCTATCGATCTCACGGATCCTTTTTATCGTCACGAATCCGTTTCATTTCCCCGATCACACAGCTGATCACCACCGGATTCGATGTTTTGAACTCATTGTAGGCTGCATCTTTCAACAGGAGCACCGAACTGAGGGTATCGGAACATATTTTGAATATGACAGATCAGTAAAGGCTAAAATTTCCTGTCTCATCAAAAAAGGCAAAAACCCGACCAATAAGATCATTCACAGACTATAGTTCTACTGACATAAGTTCCTCACCCAACAGGTGTAATGCTGTTTCAATACGCCGGGCTTGTTCGGGACGAGGGCGACTGGTACCGGTCGCATAGTGCTGCAGTTGCCTCTGGTTAATTCCGGTTATCCTTTGAAGTGCTGCGTTGGTAAATATACCACGATAATGTTGAAGCAAGCTTTGTGTATCGAAACGAAAAACCAATTCAAATTCTCCAATAAACTTATCCGGGATTTCGTCGCCAAATTCTTTACTAACCTCCAGATGTCCCGTCACAGCCTCAGCCATATTTGTTTTAAGTTCACGAAAAGTCTTTCCGGTACTTGTACAACCTGGAAGATCCTCAATATATGCTGCGTAATTATTCTCTGTTACTTCAACTGTTACAAATACTCGATCCATAGTCCTTTTTTATTGTGGCGTGACTTATTTTAATCCAGCCTGTTTTAAAATACTGTTTCCAGTGCCCGCAGGAATATCATCATTCCCAGAATAAGATATTGTTACCGTACCTTTTTTTGAGGTATGGCGGTAATGCTTATGGCTTCCTCTTTGCCTAACCAAAAACCAACCGTCCTTTTCAATTAAATCAATCAATTCTTTTGCTTTCCAGATCTTCATTGAAATTATCGTTTTGTTAGACAGTGCAAATATAGTAGTAAAATTACTACTTTGTTATTTTAAAGTATAATTACCCTGAATATTTCTTATGCAAAAATATCCATTTGTTTTGTATTTGGTTTTTTGCCGATATCATTATTAAATTCTGTTTACTCCTCCTATTTTAACATGAAAACCCTATCTTTGATTTTTAAAGTCAATTATGAGCTACCATTTCAACTATCCAAGCAAAGCAAGGGTCATCTTACTGTTATTCATTACGTTATTTACAGGCGACCTATTTTCCCAGAATCCGGCACTTCTGAAACAATTGGAACAAAGCCACTACCTCAGGGAGGTGATGAAAATCGATTCTGCCGATTCCGGAAAGACTCGATGGGCAAAGAAGAGGGTGGAAAAAACAAGGATATTGCCTTTGGCTTCAGATTTTTATGGACTAAAAACAACCGGCCCCGGCACGATCCAAATCGATCACCATATCGCACGTTCAAAAGAGGGAAGCATCCTGATCGATACTCCCGCATCACTTGGTGTAAAAAATCCGACCAATCGGAGCTATGGTGCCGCGGAAGTAATCAGACCACTGAATGGAGAAGACCTGAGTGGGTTCAACCGTTTCTCAGTTTGGGTCTATGCCGATACACCCGGCCTGTATTCCGTTTTTGTGGGATGCATCTTGTACAATGGGGGCAAGCACATCATGCCTACTCCGGGAAGATTTGAAGGACAGCATTTTGTGACGGTTTATCCCAACAAATGGCAACAAATACTCTGGGAAATCCCTGATCTTTACCGCGATTCCGTCACCGGTTTTTCGGTGAACGTGATGCTAGGCGGCTCGCCCAAAGGTGCCAGCGACCGGATGAAACTGTACATCGATGATATGCGGATTGAACAGGTCGAGGCTGAAAACAACAAAGGGTTCAACTTAAGGAGGGATGCTATCGCTTACAGTCATAGTGGCTATCGGTTGGGGGCAACCAAGCAGGCTTTGGTGCAAAATGTAGCCGACCCAAGGTTTCAACTCTTCGATGAAAAAAACAAAACAGTCTATTCCGGAGTTGGAACCAAAATGGATAGCGGTTTTGTACAGCTTGATTTTACGCACTATAATACGCCGGGTTATTATGCCCTTAAAATCGACAACCGGGTAACGAAGCCGTTCCCAATCGGCAACGAAGCCTGGCTCGCAACGGCATGGCATACCCTGAACTTTTTCTATGCCGAACGATGTGGCTACGATCAGCCTGGAATCCATCAGGCCTGTCATCAGGATGTGTTTTGTGTCCATCCCGATGGCCGGCGAATTCCCGTGAATGGTGGTTGGCACGATGCAGCCGATCTTACCCAAGGTGTTGGCAATACCGCCCGTGGTGGCATGGCGATGCTGGAGCTTGCAAAAGCGGTTCAATCAAAAGATAAGAAATTGTATGACAGGCTATTGGAAGAGGCAAGGTGGGGCTTGAACTGGACTCTCCAGACCCGGTTTGGTGACGGCTACCGCGATGGCGGTTTGATCATTGGCATCTGGACAGATAACATTATTGGCACAAAAGATGATATGGAGACGAAAGCGACCAACAATCCGTTCGACAATCTGATTGCCTCGTCGTACTGTGCAATGGCAGTCCCATTCTACCAGGCTAATGATCCTGTTTTTGCTGGTTGGTGCCGCAACAGTGCGATCGAAGATTTCAAATTTGCCAATGAACTGTTGGGTCAGTTTGTGACCAACAGGAACGAAGTTGAATTGTATTCACAAGCGATGGTTACTGCGATGCATTTGTCACGGCTTACCAAGGATTCCTGGTACCTTGATCTGGCGGCCCGTTATGCCAGGATTGTCATGGACTGCCAGCAAAAGGAGAGGCGCACCGATTGGTCGATCCCCTTGCATGGCTTCTTTTACGAATCGCGCGAAAAGAAACGGATCCTTGAATTTTTTCACCGTAGCAACGAAGAATTGATGGTGCAGGGATTGAGCATGTTGTGCAATGACGCTCCCAAACATGCGGATGCCCCAAGATGGAAAGCCTCTTGTCTGGCTTATGCCGACTACCTGCACGACATTTCAAAAATGATCACCCCTTATGGCATTCTCCCTGCTGCCATTTATGAATTGAACAATGCCGAATTTGCCGGTATCTATCACGAAGGCGACAAGGTGGGGATGCCTTCGATGGAGGAATACAATGCACAGGTAAAAAATGGGATTCCCTTGTCTTCAAATTTCTACCTGCGCCGTTTTCCGGTTGCCTATCAGTTCCGTGGCTTTCATGCAGTGCTGATGGGGAAAGCCAAAGCTGCATTTATGTTGTCTAAATTACTGAATGACAAAGAATTAAAAAGTATCGCCACAAGGCAACTCGAATACATTGTGGGGTATAATCCATTTGCCATGAGTACGATTTATGGTGATGGGTATGATTATCCCCCATTGTACGGTGCTTTTGCCGGCGATGTGACCGGGGCTGTCCCTGTTGGAATAGAAACTTTTGAAAATGAAGACCAACCCTATATGCCAATGCAGGTCAATGCGACCTACAAGGAGATCTGGACACATACTACAGCAAGCGTGATCTGGTTACTTGCGGAGTTGTTTAAAGATTAGAATGGGAAATATATATCTGATTTTAGTGAGATGAGAAATTTGACCATTTATATTACGGTTGTGGCCATAACGCTTGGAGTCTTTTCCTGTAAAAAGAAAACTGAAATTCCAGCGGTTCAGCCACCCATCGATGTTGTTATTGAAACGCTTAATGAGGTTCCTGACCTCCCCTTTCAGGGTTGGGCTTCAAAGAGTTTGACCTTACCTACCGGATATGAAGAGGTGACTCAGGTAACAGGTCCAAAAGCAGTGGATGTAACCGTGAATTTTTCTAAAAGGATCACAAAGGTCTCCAGATACATTTATGGAAATAACGCCAACTGCTTTACAGGTTGGATGCAAAACGACCTGACACTGATGCAGAAAATGAATCAGTTGAATATGGGCGTTATGCGAATTCCGGGTGGAAGCCTTTCGGATGTTTATTTCTGGAACAGAAAAGGTGTTTATGAAAATTATGTGATGAGAGCCTGTGACCCGCCATTAACGGATATCCCTTCAACGATTGATCCCTGGATCGGGAAAAGGGTCCAAGATTTTGAGAACTGGTCGATGGGTGTAGATCAGTATTATCAGATGATGCAACTGACTGGTGCAGTGGGAATGGTCACTGTAAACTATGGGTATGCGCGATATGGCACAAGTCCAAATCCTGTGGCTCAGGCGGCCCATCTTGCTGCCGATTGGGTGCGTTTTGACAATGGGAAAAGTAAATTCTGGGAGGTTGGCAACGAAGTTTCAGGTTCCTGGGAGGCTGGATATGAAATTGATCAGACGTTGAACAAGGATGGTCAGCCCAAAAGAATTACAGCCGATCTATATGGCAAACATGCACTCGTTTATATCGACTCGATGAAAGCTGCAGCCCGTCAGATTGGGAAGGAGATCTATATTGGGGTAGTTTGCGACCAGGAAACCAACAGTGCCATGCCCAACTGGAACAGGGATCTTTTTAAATTGGTAGGAGGCAAGGCAGATTTCTATATAGTCCATTCCTATTTTACCCCTTATCAGACCAATTCAACGCCTGAAGTCATCCTTAACTCGCCTTCTCAGGTTGCTGCCTATAAATCATATGTCCAACTTGAGCTGGCCAATCAGGGAAAACCTGCCGCACCTGTATTCCTTACCGAATGGAATATTTTTGCGGAAGGTTCAAAACAGGCGGTCTCCTTTATCAATGGAATGCATGCTACGCTGATACTCGGCGAACTGATTAAAAATAAATATGACGCAGCGGTAAGATGGGATCTTGCCAACGGTTATTCAAACGGGAACGACCATGGACTTTTCTCAACCGGTGACGAACCCGGGGTCGTTAAATATGCTGCTCGTCCTGCCTATTATTACCTGTACTATTTCCAGAAATATTTTGGGGATATTATGGTAGAATCTACTTCAAACAGTAGTAATCTAATGGCTTATGCCTCAACTTTCACATCGGGGGAAGCCGGAATAGTGCTGGTCAACAAAAATAATTTTGACCAGATTGTAGAATTGACGCTTAAAAATATCAATCCCGGTAACCGCTATTACACCTATACCCTTACGGGAGGAACAGACAATGGAAACTTTTCTGCCAAAGTTTATGTGAATGGGGTGACCACCTCCACAATTGCAGGTGGTCCCGAGAACTTCCTTTCCATAAAGGCAAAATCGTCTGTTATCAATGGCAACATTAAAATATCGGTCCCCAAATATGGTGTTGTTCATCTGATCGTAGAGAAGAAGTAGCACTTTGTCGATTATCCATGCGAAAATGAATCATATTGTTGTATAACAAATAGATAACCCTTAATTGGGGGTGGAATCATTAAGTCATTAAGAAAGTTGTGCTCCCCGTCCGAAAGGTACATTCCCTCTTTTTTTGACTTTCAATCGCGGACGGTTTTGCCGCTGCTTTGTTTCCCTGGGTAGCACGGTCTAAGGATCATCTGCGCTTTTCAATGTTTTTGTCGGGACCGCTTACCCAGGGTTATTCAGGTTTATCCCCTTCGGGGAATTGACCGTAGGTGGATTGAAAAACGATTCCGAATTTTAAAGTTAACTTGACTTATTATCCTCATTACCTGATTTATAGTAAAGCCACGAAGTGGTTCAATTTGAATAACCCCCGGTGAAGTTTACGGAACCTGCCCTTCGGCTTCGCTCAGGGACCGGCCACTGAGCGAAGTAGAAGTGGAAGCCCCGAATGGGGTTGAACATCTCCAACATCGGGAAAATGCAACCCTTCATTTACCTGGTTAATAGCTGAATTTCATCGTAATACCATAAGTGCAAGGATCGCCCAAAACTGCGGCATATTGACCGGCACTTCCTGCAGCAGGTAAAAGTTGTTCAAAATAGTCTTTGTTCAGGAGGTTTCTCGACCAGACGAACACCGAAATCCCTTTTGTCGCCCTGAAGCCGAACCTTCCATTGACAAGGTAATATCCATCGATGTTTAAATATTTGGAAGGGGAAGGGCTTGAGGAAAATGTTGAGCGGAAGAATCCGTCCAAAGCAAAGAAGTAATTGCCCTTTAACCCTGCAAATGTTCCGTCATTTGTAAATTCGCAGCTTAACCATCCGGACCATTTTGAGATTCCTGGTAAAACGCCACCAGAAATATCCTTAAATGCAGACGTTCCCCCCACTTCTTCCAAGGGGACAGGTGCATTTGTGAAGGTGATGTATTTCCCATCCGTATAGGAAACTGCACCGCTTACAAAGATGTGTTTCATTGGCCTGATGCTTCCATCAAGTTCGGCCCCCTTGACCCGTACCTTTTCCGCATTGGCCAGGTAACCCCTGTTTACACCCACTTCGGCAGTCTGGACCTGAGTCTGATAATCCTTGATATCGGTATTGAACAACGTAAAGTTGAGCACGGTTGAGGCAGCTGGCCTGGTCTTAATCCCTATTTCATAATGGGTTACATATTCAGGTTTAATTTCTGAAAGTTCCGTCATCACCCTTCCTTTATCCGTTGGTAATCCACCCAGGTTGACCCCAATGGGTTTGTAACTGTTGGCGTAAGTGAAGTAAGTATTTATTTTTGAATTTGGTTTATAGGCAAATGTGAGCTGGCCAGAGAAGTTGTTCTCATCGACATTGGCATTGAAAGCCTGATTGGTGTAAAGCCCATTTTTCAGTGCGAGCAATGCAGCATCCGTTGTTTGCAATCCACCGTAGGTCTGCCTGTCGTAATCCACTTTTTTCTTATCGTAATTAAAACGGATACCTGGCAACAAATGGAATTTCGTACCGATTGACCAATCGAGCTGACCAAAAACCGCACCACTAAAGGTCTGCAACCTTGAAGTCGTCTTTGTACCAAATCCATCAAACAACCCCGGAGTCTGCCATAAAGCACTTGTTGAACTTTGTGCAAACCGCCATTGTGCAGAACCTGATTCTTCTGTCTGTACCGGATCCGTTTGAAGGTCTTGCCAGATGGCATAGACGCCAACTACTCCGCTCAATTTATCGCTAAATTTTCCTGCATACCGAATCTCCTGCGACCATTGCTGATGTTTTGAAGTGCCAGCCGATTTGTTCAGGACTGGGAGACCTGTAAAATCGCGGTCATTGGAAGGATCCCAGGTCCAGTATCGCCAGGCAGAAGTTGAAGTCAATGTTCCTGATCCCAATTTTGCATCAAAGTTTAAAGAGATGCCACCCAAATCATTCCCTGATTTCCATGGTGTATCATGATCAATAATGCGGTCGAATGGATTTGTACTTGGAAGCTTGTAGTTGAGATCGGCAATAATCTGGTTAAACTGCCTGTAAGCTGGACGCAATGTCGTCACAACACCAGCGTAAACCTGAGCATACCCATTCGGTTTTTGAACGGTGGCATCTGCTGCAAGGGTTATCTTTACGTTCTCAGAAGGGGTATAAAGGAGCTGTCCCCTGATGCCAGAATTGTTGAGGTCATTGACAGGCTGTTGGGTTCTTTCGTTGTACAACAATCCGTTTCGCTGTGTTCCCGAGAACGACAGTCGACCTGCAATCTTTTTGCTTAACGGGCCTGTAATTGAGGTTTTGGCCTGGATGTATCCATAATTTCCATAGCTGACTTCTGATGTTCCCCTTAGGCTAAATTCAGGTGCACGGGTGGTGATGTTAAAAGCACCTGAAGTGGTGTTCTTCCCAAATAGTGTTCCCTGGGGACCACGGAGAATTTCGACCTGGTCCAGATCCACAAAGTCGAGTGCCGTAGCTGCAGGCCTGGCATAATAAACACCGTCGATGTAAAAACCGACGCCCGGGTCAACACCATCATTGGTCAATCCGAAGGTAGAACCCAATCCCCTGATATTTAGGGTTGTATTCCGGGGGTTGGATGAGTAGAGCTGTACAGACGGGACCATTTCCTTCAATCTGTTGACATTGAAGGCTCCGGTGGTCTCCATGGTTGCACCTTTTAGAATTGAAATCGGAATCGGGACATCCTGTGAAGATTCCTGCCTCCGCCTTGAACTGATGACCACTTCCGACAATTCATTTTCGTTCTGTTCCAGTTTGATGATCACTTTCGGTTCAGTGATCAGGACTTGCTTTGTTTTGTAACCGATGTATGAAACAAGGAGCGTAAATGGCAGTTTCTGGGCCGACAACAGATGAAACTCCCCATTTGCATTGGTGACAGATCCATTTGTTGTTCCTTTGATGATGACATAGGCACCCAATAAATTCTCGTTTGTTGAAGCATCGATCACAACGCCTGTAATGTTTGAGTTGATAACCGGCTTATTTTGAGCCTGTAAAAGAAAAGGAACTGCAATCAGGAAAATTGCAATATGAATCAATAATAGTCTTTTCATAATATGTATTTCTAAATCACATAAAGTCTATTGAAATAGTGTACAAAGGAATCCACAAAAAGACTTTTTAACAATAAGTATTTATACCTAAATTGGGTGGGTGTTATTGCGATAATGGATTACAGGGGAACTTTCACAAAATTCTATGCAAACCTTAATTATTTTCAAAGGAATCCTTCCTCAAAATTATTTTGTCGATTTCTTCATTCCTTATTTTTTATCTCGCTCATTTGAATAACTTTACTGATTGGTTTTTTAATGATACTTTTGACTGCATCAGTTACAATCATATAAAACCTAAAAAGTATTGACAATGGCGAATGAAATTGAAAAACCAGTTCATTTTTTATTCAACGATATTCGGGAACTGATCGATAAGAGTCGGCAACGGTTTGTGGTTGCGGTCAATGCTGAACTCACTATGCTATACTGGAATATCGGCAAAAAAATAAATGACCATATCCTTGGCAATGAAAGGGCTGAATATGGGAAACAAATTGTCGCAACACTGTCACGACAATTGGCCGAAGAATACGGCAAAGGGTGGGGTGAACAGCAGATCAGACATTGTCTCCGGAGTGCGGAAACTTTCTCGGAAGAACAGATTCTCTACGCAGTGCGTAGAGAATTGAGTTGGTCACACATTCGGACCATCATGTACCTAAAGGATGAACTGCAACGCGAGTTCTATTTTGAAATTTGTTCTAGCGAACGTTGGAGCAGCCGCCAGCTTCAGGAACGGATCAACTCCATGCTTTTTGAACGTACCGCCATCAGCAAAAAGCCGGATGAACTGATCAGACAAGAACTACAACTGCTCAGGCAAGAAAACAAGCCTAGCACCGATTTGATTTTTAGGGATACCTATATTCTTGATTTTCTGGGATTAAAGGATGTACATTCCGAAAAGGACCTCGAAGATGCCATTATCCGCGAACTTGAAATGTTTATCCTCGAACTTGGAAAAGGTTTTGCTTTTGTGGAGCGGCAAAAACGGATGGTGATCGATGGTGAAGATTTTAGCCTAGACCTGCTGTTTTACCACCGCGTACTCAGGCGGTTGGTGGCCATAGAGCTGAAATTGGGGAAATTTAAAGCCGAATACAAAAGCAAAATGGAACTTTACTTAGCTTGGCTCGAAAAGTACGAGATGCAGCCCGGCGAAGAAACGCCCATAGGTTTACTACTTTGCGCCGAAGGCAACAATGAACAGGTTGAACTGCTGCAATTGCAACGAACTGGTATAAAATTGGCCGAATATCTTACTGAACTGCCAAGCAAAGAACTGCTTCAGAAAAAACTCCACCTGGCCATTCAGATTGCCCATAGAAAATTGGAAAAAAACAAATTGGAGGAATAATAGTAAAGAACCAATTAAAGATGCTGAATATCAATGAATTCATTTTCAAAATATCGTTCTATCGCCATTCGGTCCTCGCCTAAAAGGCATGATGCGGTTTAGCGAAACGAAAAACCACTTAGTCATGAAAGAAAAAATTACAATTGGATTACTGTTTTCATTGCTTACCATTTACGGATATGGACAAGCTAAGAGTGACATAATACCCTTGGCTCCAAAGCAGAACAGACGACCTGAGAATTATCAACTACAAAAATCCAATTATTCTCTGAATGAGTTGAAAAACAATTTTTCAGAGAAGATGATGCAACTTTCTGAAAAACAATATAACACTATCACAGAAGTAAATGCAAAGGGCAAATGGAAGCCAACACCTGAGTCTATTGACACCCACAAGGCACCTGAATGGTTTGAAGATGCCAAATTCGGAATGTTTATCGACTGGGGACTGTGGTCGGTTGCCGGATATGCCCCAAAAAAAGAAAAGGGTGCCATGTACCCCGATTGGTATGAATTAAGGCTCGATACCGATTCTGCATTTATAAAATACCATGAAAAGAACTGGGGTAAAGATTTCAAACGGGATGATTTTATCCCCATGTTTACTGCCAGCCAATACAATGCCGAAAAATTGGCAAAAGTGGCAGTTGAGGCCGGAATGAAATATGTCGTTCCATTTAGCAAGCACCACGGAGGTTTTTGCTTATGGCCATCATCCTATACCCAAAGAGATGCCGGTGATATGGGGCCTAAAAGAGATTTAATTCAACCAATGGTTGAAAGTTGTAAAAAACAAGGGCTGAAATTCGGGTTCTATTTCAGCGTTGAAGAGTGGGAATACCCATTGATTGATGCGCAGGGAAACATCAAACCGCATTTATGGGAAACAAAAAATGTACCCTCAATGGAAGAACTTGAAAAACGGGCAAGCGGGAAAATTCCTGTGAAGGACTTCGCCAAAGATTACATTGTTCCACAAGCTGTTGAGTTCATCGACAAATATGATCCCGATCTGATTTGGTACGATGGTGAATGGACGACAGAAGCCACTGAATTAAGGACTTACGAAATCTCGTCCTATTTTTATAATCATGCAGAAGGGCGAAAAGAGGTAGCCGTGAACGACAGATACGGTACAAAGGATGGTAAGTGGCTTCGTTTTGTCAGAGGTGACTTTTTTACAAGTGAATATCATAGTCTCACAGACGAAAACAAAAAATCGACTCATGCATGGGAAGAATGCCGAGGCATTAGTCAATCGTTTGGTTATAATTGGCAGGATACTGATGCGAATGTAATCAGTTCAAAAGCCTTTATTGACATGTTTGTGGATATAGTGGCCAAAGGAGGCAATCTTCTTTTGATCGTTAACCTGGATGGGCAGGGTGCATTGCCTGAACTTCAGGAAAAACGATTGATGGATATTGGGAAGTGGTTAAAAGTGAATGGAGAAGGGATTTATTCGACACGT
Source organism: uncultured Bacteroidia bacterium (assembly GCA_903927965.1). Lineage (GTDB taxonomy): Bacteria > Bacteroidota > Bacteroidia > Bacteroidales > Prolixibacteraceae > JAAFHB01. The sequence goes on from CAIYPA010000553.1 coordinate 12,850, forward strand.
ACTTTTACACGTCAAAATGACGGTAATGTTGCTTTTACACGTAGTAAAGACAATCATTACGTTTATGCCATCATGAAAGAGTGGCCCGGACAAGAACTGAAATTGAAAGGGATAAAACCATTAACAGGCAGTAAAATTGAAATGTTGGGGTATAATCATTCATTGGAGTGGATATATTCAGATGAAGGGATCACAGTAAAGCTACCGGTTAAATTACAAAATGAAAGAATCAGGCCCTGCGAACATGCCTGGGTATTAAAGATCAGATTAATAGATATTAATGAGAACATTAACAACAAAAGCAACTTGATAAGCAAAGCTCTTACCGAAAAATAGATTGAATAGGTTAAATCAAAACTTTAAAATTATGACAAAAAAAATCACAATGTTTACCACCTTTCTGATGATTATTTTATGTACGACTTCTGGTGTTTCACTTGGAGAAACAAAAGGGAAATTTTCTGGCAATTTTAAAGGTGAAAAAATCAGGCTGTTCAATGGAAAGGATTTGAATAACTGGACGTTTTTTCTGAAAAATCCCAGTGTTAATCCGGCAACGGTTTTTACGGTTGGGAAAGGAGTCATTCATATGTTCAGTAATCCCTGGGGTTACATGCGGACAAAAGACTCCTATTCAGATTATAAATTGCATGTCGAATGGCGCTGGCCTGTTGTGGCCACCAACAGCGGGGTTTTTATTCACTATCAACCGCGTGATTCAAATACCTTTAGATGGCTGGAATGCAATTTAGTAGCAGGAGGGGCAGGTGATTTCATCTGTGAGAAGGGGGTTGATATGGATGAACGGATCGATAAGACCAAGGGTTCTGTTAAAAAGCTGGCAACATCATCAGAAAAGGAGGTTGGTAAATGGAACACTATGGAAGTCGTTTGTATCGGCAATAATCTTGAAGTATTTGTGAATAAGGTACTTCAAAATAGAGCAACCAATATGACTGTTCACGAAGGCAGCATATGTCTCCAGTGTGAAGGGTCTGAAATTGAATTCAGAAATGTTTATCTGACCAAACTGAAAAAATAGGAATACGGACTGAAGGCGTTCTGGAGTACAATAAATGGTTAATTGTTATTTTGGAAAGTGTTCATTTTAAATTCTTCAGGATAGAAAGACCGTTATATGCAAATTGTATGCAAATAAAAAAGAGTTACAGAAAAAATTCTTGTAACTCTTTGATTATCAGTGACCCTGGAGAGACTATCTTTATATAAAATTCCTGTTTTCATACACTTTCACACGGTTTAAATATTATTGTATATCAATCATTTAAAATTATTGCAATTAACTTTTAGTTCCGTTCAATTCCTTTGGTTCAACTGTAATTTGTATGTAAATTTGAACCTTACATACAACTTTATGAACTACTCTATCAAATATTATCCAGAGAAACGGAATGGCATTGTTGAGAATGTACCGGTTATGTTATCGGTAACGTTCAAACACCAACGAATGTTTTATTATACCGGCCTTAGGTGCAATATTGCGCAATGGGATCCCGATAAAAACAAATTGAAAATAAACCAGGTTACACCCGATGGAGCAACCTCCCAAAGGTTCAATGCAGACCTGAACAACTTCACAAAAATAGTTAACGATTTGTTTTTGCGTTACGAAGTTGAGAAAATTGTTCCCGATCCTGCGAAGCTCCGGAACGACCTCAAGTTTGCCACCGGAAAAACAAAGGTTGTGGAAGATGTTAAAGCCGGGTTCTTTGACCTCTTCGATAAATACATTGTCGATGCAGACCTTAGCCCTGGAAGGAAAAAGCACCTCCATACAACCAGCAACAAAGTAAGGGCTTTTAAAAAGGATACTACATTCGACAATCTCGATGTGCAGTACCTTACCGATTTTCAAAACTTCCTTCTCGACACTTGCAAGATAAGTAAAAATACAGCCATATCTGAATTGAGGCGTTTGAGGGCTTTTTTTGGCCATGCAATTAAACATGGATGGACAACCAACTATCCTTTCAAATCGTTCACCATAGAAGCAGAATCATTTGGGGACCCGGTTTATATCACCATCGAAGAACGCGATATCCTGTTTACTGCCAAAATCAGAAATGCAAGCCTGGCCAGGGTAAGAGACATCTTTGTTTTTCAGTGCCTTATTGGTTGCAGGGTTGGCGACCTTATAAAATTGGAAAAATCGAACATTATTGATGGCTGTATAGAATACATTGCAGCCAAAACAAAAGATGACAGGCCCCGCATTGCACGTGTGCCATTGACCTCAAAAGCTCAAGAGATCCTCTCAAGGTACGATTTGCCCGGCGGTGCTTTGTTGCCCTTCATTGCACCCCAAAAATACAACGAACGTATAAAGGAACTTTTCCGCTATTGTGGGATAACCAGAACAGTAACCATACCCGACAAAAAGACCAGGGAAAACAAGCAGGTCTCTATTGCCGATATTGCAGCTTCACATATGGCACGGGCTGTATTCTGTGGCAGCCTATTTCACAAAGGGGTCAAAGATTCAATTATTGGTTCCATGAGTGGCCATGTCGATGGATCGAAAGCTTTTGTGCGTTACCGCAATATCGAAAAATCGGATCAGCAAAATGCAATGAAATTGATCGAATAAGTGTTATGGAAAAATTAATAAAAGTACTTTATACTATTTTTATATATTTAATAATGACCACCTAAAAAACATCATTTTTAACCATACCGCAATTACGGTATAGTTCCCCATCAACCATTGTCCATTTAGGCAATGGTTATTTTGTTTTATCCCTTTTCGGAGCGTGTGCTGCGTTGTCTGTTTGGGCTATGCAGGTGCAATTACTGAAGCGTTATTTACAATCAACTATATCCCAAACAGAGATGGTTTGAGCCAAAGAAACGGATGTAATTTGATTGTCCAGGGCTAAGCAAAAAGGGAATTTTGTTTTTGCTTAATCAATATTATCAATCATATTTTTAATTGACAATAAATTAGTTCCTTGTTTCTTTGAATCTTTACTAATTAGGTCTAAATGATCAGTAATAAAATCAAGATCCGCCAATGTTTTCTCTATGTTTACATGTTTGGCAGTTTTCATTCGTTCAATTAAATCATCTATTGATCTTCTAATATACAAGGCAGTACGATTAATTTGTTCAAAAGTCAAACCCCCACTTATAACAGCATGTTCTATTTCTGTGGTGTATTCTGTATTAATTGCGGGTAAAATGATGTTATAGGATTTTACATCCAATATTCTGCATATTTCCAGAAACCGTTCCACACTTAAAACATTCTCGCCTTTTTCTATATTGGCATATCCTGAATTACTCAAATGCAGTAGATCAGCCATATATTTTTGACTGTATCCCTTCTTTTTTCTTAACTCCCGTATTTTTTCCAGAATTATCATGATTCAAAAATAGCACTATTAAGGTAAATATTAATCGGAATTACAGTAATAAGGTAATTAATGAATATTTTTAAATAAATATCTGTTTTTATTTGCATTATACAGGTAATTATATTATCTTTGCATGGTAATCACATTAAAATTTACAGTATTATGAAAGCGATTGAATCCATTATTAAAGAAAAACAGTCAGGCAATTTCATATTTAAGCCAGACCAAAAATTTTATGAGACGGTAAAAATTAATCAAAAGCGATGGGGTCAAATTTTCCGTGACGAAGTATCGCTAAGTATAGATGAGGCAAAGGCAATTGCAACGTTTTTCAATGTACCCATAACCGAATTTTTAAAGTAAAGCCATGTTTCAAATTACCATCGACGAGACCCGTTTAAGCGAGATCGTAAGAAAGGCAGTAAAAGACCAACTGGAAGCCATGCCAGGCAAAAACGATCCGCCACCACCGGAGCGAAAGCTTATTCATTCGATGCAGGGATTGGCAGATTTTACGGGCATATCGAAAGTAACCCTCCAGAGGTTGAAGAATGGCGGGAAGATCCCTTACAGGCAAATAGGCCGGAAGGTAATTTTCGACAGCCTTGAGGTTTTGGCAGCCATGGACCAACACGGTATTAAAGGGCGCAAAAAACCCCGGCCATGAAAACACAACCAGGGATATCTTTCCCCACCGCCGCGGGGCCAATGATTAAATAAAATATTGGATAAGAACGCGGCGCAAAAGTACAAATGATTTAACGATAACCGAAAGCAGATTTTAGCCACATGGACAACATGCCAGTATTGCAGCCAAAAGAAAGGATACTCACCCCAACGGAATATAAAAATTTCCATAGGGTGTTTAAGGTGAAAAATCCACGGTCCAGGAAGTATGCAGACACCATTGGCCTTGTACGGTTGATGATATTTTCAGGCGATAACCCCAACATTTGGACCCGCAAAAAATATCAAAACCAAGGACTTTTACCCTAAATTATTAATTTATTTAGTCTAAATAAGAAGTGCAAAATCTGTCCTTTCATTGTTTCACAAATAGTTGAACATTGCCGAAAATTTTATTATGGATATGGAAACAAAAATTCAAAAAGAACCGGTACGCCGGGCCGTGTTGGGCGTTAGGCTCAAAGATGACGAGTTAAAGGCAATGCAAAAAGTTTGCAAGCAACAGGGCGTGAACTACTCAGAGTTTGTGAGGTTTGCCATTAAAGAACTATTGGAAAAAACGGTACTCACCTAACCATCTAAAAAAGAAATGGATCCACTTTCAAAAATTGAAGATACCGGAGCGGCAAACGAAACCAGCGAACAGCGCAAAAACGGTTTCGTCATACGCGACAGCAAGTATCTATCTACCAAAGATGACAATGGAGAGGAAAAGACCAAGGAGCTTTCGAACTTTGTAATGAAAAGCCTTTTCCACCTGGTAAACGGAACAAACAACTCGAAGCGTATCATTAAGCTGCAAAGGAACACCGGCGAAATTTGCATTGTCGAAGTTTTTTCTTCAGAAATGAAACCCGAAACTTTCGAGACCATCCTAAAAAGCAAAAGGTGTACTTTTTACGGTTCGAACTTTCAACTTAAACGGATTTTTGGCCATTTGATGGACGAAGAAACTGAGGCGATAATAATGGGATCGTTGGGATGGAACGGCGAACACCAGGCTTATGTTTTTGCCGATGCAATGTACATCGACAACCGGGTAATTGGAATAGATTCAATCGGTATAGTCGAAGCTGCAAACAAGCGGTTTTACCTTCCTGCATTTGGCCTGGCAAACGATGGCAGCGATGATTTGACAACCGACCGGCTTTATAAATTCAAGCCTGGCAAAATAGATTTTACAGAATGGGCCGAATTGTTCTTTACAGCCTTTGGCACCAATGGCGCAATTGGGATCTTGTTTTTGATCTTGGCTATTTACCGCGATATTGTTTTTTCGCAGGTGCGTTTCTTGCCTTTTTTGTTCCTGTTTGGCGATGCAGGCACCGGTAAAACTTCGTATGTCGAAAGGCTTTTAAACCTGTTTGGTGCAGACATCATTGGGACACCACTTTTAAACGTTTCATCGGTTGGCATGTCGAGGCTTGCCAACTCCAGGGTGAACGGTTTGTGCTACTTTAAGGAATACACATCGGAAACCGATGAAAAAGCGCAGGATTTTGTTTTGACCGCTTACGATGGAGCCGGTAGGACAACCGGTATAAAATCGAACGACAGCCGGACAAAGAGCTTTCCGGTAAGGTCAGCAATCGTTTTCGATGGGAACAACCTCCCTACGCAAAAAGCTGCAATCCTTTCGAGGATGATCCTTTTGGATTTCCAGGACTCGAATTTTACCGATGAACAAAAGAAAGCTTATAACACGCTCAAAGCTTTGTCGGATGATGGTTTGGGCAACGTACTGATTGATATTTTGTCGAATAGACCTAAGTTCGAAAAAGAATTCAAGGAAGCTTTTGAAAAAAATACTTCAGACCTTAGAATCCATTATGGGAAAACATTTCCCGAAAGAACCTTGAACCATATTGCACTGTTGGTAGCCCCGATTAATATACTTTGGAAGGATTTATATTTTCCCTTCGACTCTAAAGGGGTAATTCGTGCCATTGTCGAAAATGCCGAAAATCAAAACGACCTTTTGAAAGAAAGCGGTGCAATCTCCATTTTTTGGGAGGCTTTTTCGTACTCGCTTAAAAAGGGTATGATCGTGCCTTTTGATGGTTCCAACTCCAAGTTGGCACATTTCAACATCAAAGAGATAGACGATCAATCTGGCATCATCCAGATAAAGTTAAGCAATCTTTATCCATACTATGTTAGGTATTGCCGCGACAACAATATCCAGTTTTTGGATCAGAACAGTTTAAAAATGATCATCACTTCAAAATCGAATTTGCAGTTTTTACCCAGTTCAAAAAAAGGCAGGACAGCCTCACATGATGATTACCAATTTAGAAGTTGTTACCAATTCTCTTTTATCAAAAATGAGGGTGTAATAAAAATTAGTAATGTGGAAATTAGTTTGTGAGTTTTGTGTGTTTTGTGTTTAAGATACTTATTCAATTAATATACAATTATATACAAAACACAATGTAAACACAAAACCCAGTACATATGATAAATAAAAAAAAATAAAACACAAAACCCAGGAAAAACACACAAAGTTTTTAAATAAAAATGATTTTTAAATAATTCATTATCAATTATATATAAGTGATAAAACACAATAAACACAAAACCCAGAGGTTTTAACACATACACTGAAATAAAAAAATAAAAATACGGTCAAAAATCAGGCATATGGAAGCATTCGAAATACATTTTGAGATCACAAAAGAGGATGGGCAGCGGGTCAAATTTTCAAAAAAGGAGTTTGCGGCAACCGGTTGGGAGGCCAGGGTAAAAGTGCATGGTGCCATTTATAGGTTGGTTCCCGGAGTGCAGCATGTTAGGTTTCTTCGTTGGAAGGTCCTTAACCCTTTCGCTTTCCATTTCCCCGAATGGCTGCAATCAAAAGAAGGATAATTTTTCACAATCATAATAGCGTAAGAAGATGAACTGTACAGATGCAAACAAGATATTAATAGCCGGTTATTTGAAATCGCGAGGTAACGACGTTTCCGGAGCGTTGTGCCAATCGCCGCTGCATCCCGACAAAACCGCTTCGTTTAAGATTTACACCAACAACAATTCGTGGTTCGATTTTGGTTTGGGCGTTGGTGGAAACCTTATCGACCTGGTTTGCCGGCTCGAAAACACCGATGTTACCGGAGCCCTCAAAATTTTGAAAGGTGAGCAAACGACCACTGTTCCTTATCTTGAAAAGCAAGAAACGAACAGCATGAAGATAACCAGCATAAAGGCACTAAAGAAACCACATTTGATCGACTACCTTGAAGGGCGCAAAATACCTTACGAAATCGCTTACCTATTTGTAAAGGAGGTTTATTACCTGGCTTACGAAGGGCAAAAAAAGCCATATCACGCTATCGGTTTTAGAAACGACCATGGAGGCTTTGCACTTCGCAACAATTTCAAAACAGAACGGTTTCCCAACGGTTTCAAAGGAGCATCGAAACCACTATGGATTACTACTTTGCCAGGTATTCCCGATAGACTGAACATCTTCGAAGGCTTCATATCATACTTGAGCTCAGTGGCTTATTATAAGCATCAACTTAAAAACACCACCATCGTTTTGAATTCTGTCACAAACGTAAAAGCAATCGTTGACTTGTTGCCAAAATTTAAGACCATAAACCTTTTTCTGGATAATGATGCAGCCGGAATGAAGGCCACAAAGTTTATCCAGGATCTTAGGCCCGATGCAATAGACCAGGCTAAACTGATATACAGAGACTTTAACGATTTTAATGAATTTATCTGCAAATAAACACCGCTCCGGACGGGTTTCCGGGAAACAATTATAAATCAATCTCAATGAAAATGAACAACGATTTTTTAGTACAACAGGCCACCGATTTTTATTTGGCCACCTGCCCCAAGCGTGGCACGGTACCACAGCAACCAAGCCCCGCAGCAAGCGTGATCGGGCGCGGCGTGATCACACTGAACAACATTAACGGGCCGGTCCAGAAAGTAGGGTATTCGAAGAACCGGCTATATATCGACATGAACGGGAAGCGGTTCAGCAAGGCATTGAAGAAAGTAGTTTAACCATTAAATCAATTGAAAATGAAAGGAATGAAGGAATTCAACAAGCTGGAGACAATGGAAGATCTTAAAGAGTACGAAAAGGATCATCCCGATATGGATGAGATTGCCTATTTGAAATTAAGCATCCGTGCATCAATACTTGTAGGGGATTTGATCAGGAAAAAGAAAAAGGAATCAACCTTAAAAAACAAAGCAATTGAGTAAAAACCAAAAGCCCCCTGGAGTGGAGCAAACACACCGGAGGGCAAATTTTAAAAATCAATTTTAAAACAGTACAAAGTTATGAAAACAATACTAGAAAACACAAAAGTTAGGGAAAACATAGAGATTGAAGGTGCTGTATTAACGCCTCAGTTAATACATTACATTGGCGACATGCAAGATAACAACAACGAACAGGTTGAATCACAACGTAAGTTTATAGCTGATGTTATTTGCATGATCAGTGGGACCCTTAATGATTTATATGATGAGGATAAGGATTATGCTACTAAAATTCTTTGCGGCCTTAGTCACATGCGGGTGCGTCTTACAAACCTAATGAAACCTTAAAATGTCAATTTTTAACAAAACACTTAATTACAAATAGTTATGGAAACAACGAACGAAAAAGGGAGCATTGATTTAAGCCGGGTAAGATTAACCCCTGAATTAATTGACCGTCTTAGCGAATTCCAAACCTACGGACATTCACCAGAAAAGAAATTGGTTGATGCTGATTTTAATAATTCTATTGGCAAAGCGTACCTGGATGACATAAAAGAGATTATTTGTTTTCTGGTTAGCCTGGATGCAGAAGGAGATTTCGATGGGCCTGAGTATCTTTTAAAGTTGATGGGAAAACTCTATTGGCTCAAAAATTTTCTTGAAGCCCTGAAAGCACCGGAACCCATTCATTAAAAGCAGCACAAAGTTATGGAAACGATAAAAATAACAAACCAGGCACACATTGATTTAAACAGGGAACAACTCCTGCCAACTATATTTTCAGGTATGAATACTTTGGAAATGAGACGAAATTTAAGTTTTTGCATACAATTTTTTGGAAATAGCATGTTGCCTGTTTACATGTCTGGAGATTATATCACACTTGAAAAGGTTGAAGATATGTCATTTATGCAATTTGGCGAGACTTACTTAATAGTAACCAATTCAGAGGGAAATAATATGAGATTGGTGAGAATAATTAAAAAACATCAAGATCCCAAATTGATCAGACTGATATCTACAAACCCCGTTTATGATGAAATGGAATTACCTATATCAATGGTTATTGAACTATATATTGTGACCGGTTCAATAAGAAGAACTCACTTTTAAAATCATTTGCCATGGAATACAAGATCATTGAACCCGATGAAGATCCGAAAGCAACAATGGAATGGATAAAGCCGAAATTTGTAAAGTACGGTCATAAATTTGAACTGAACACAGCCGATTGCGAAATATACAAGCGCGGCAAAGTTTGGATAGTAGAACACCAGGGCGATATATTGTATTATGAGACCCACAGCGAAGATTATCCTTTTTTTGAAAGTGCTTTCCATTACATGAACCCGGCAAAATGGGCAAACTGGAAAACAGTTAGCGAACTGGCAACATTTCGCCAGGCGATACGTGAAGCAACCGTGCAGGGCACCGACTATTGCGATACCATACTGGAGGAACCGCTAACGTATAAAACCTATCGCAAATTTATGCGCTTTGCCAGGGCTCACGATTTGCGGCACCACGGATCACACACGTTTTAAAGTACATTATTAACAATTTATAAATTAAACGATTATGGAACAGATTAGAAAAACATTCACAGGATTAGATTATGAAAAATGGAAATCGGACGTTAAAATTAAGGAACCTGTAATTTCGTTCGAAGGGCTGCAACCAATTGCGATATGGCAGCATGAAGTTCCACACACCCACAGCACAGGGATAGAAATCCCACTTTCGCAATTGAACGACACAATAAGGCATTTGATCAGTATAACCGACCATATCGAGGACGAAAACCTGTTGCATGATATCTGGACCGACTTAAAAGCCTTAACAGGTCTATACGATTCAATTTCTACACTTGGATAAAAAGACTAAAATGAAAAACAACGAAATTCCAATCAGTTTCCACACAGATAAAGACCTTATCGAGGAATTCGACAAAGCTTCAAAACTCAAAGCTTCAGAAATGGGACTTGGTGATATCACCCGGAAACAAGCCTTTAATTTGGCGATCAAAGAAGCTGTAGAAAGGTGGAAAAAAGAACCTGCAATTGAGTGACCAGGACAAGGCGCCACGGGAATATTGAAGGCAAAAAACAGGGATTGAGCTTTAGCGATAAACCCCGCCAAAGCTTAAACCCTGTTAACCTGTATTTTAACATGTTAGCCGTTTACCATAATACTAATGCGTTTTTTTGTCCTGTGGAAAAATAGATTGGTATTGTATGTTTACAGAAAAAAAGCTATGAACAACAGACCATTTTTTACCATTTCAGCACGTATTGAAAGAGGTTCGTTAGTTGCCCTTGAACGGATCATAAAAAACAAAGGTTTGACGAAATCGGAGTTTGTAAGGCAAATAGTCAACGAAGCCATTATTCCCGGAAATGGGAACAATGGTACCAGGGAACAAAACGGGAATCAGATCGGCAGCGTTCACCAATCGAACGTTGGCCAATCATAAACAATAAAATTTTCTTAATCATTAAATCTTAAAAATTTATCACAATGAGAACACTTATTTCTATTATCGAAAACACACCTTTACCTGAAGCAAATGTAGCCATTACCGTTTCAAAGAAAACCGGCTATCCAGTTTTTGACATTAAAAACTACCGGTCAAAAATTAAGGACCAGGGATCACCAGAGGCAACCGACAGGGCAGCCTGGAACATGTTGACATCAGATATCAAGAAAACAAATGTTGCCATTATCGAAAACATGGTTCCGAGCGAAGATGCAATAAAAGCCATTCAAGGTTTCGACCGGCGGGTTATCCTTTTTACCAAAGGGACATTGAACGAAGAGACTTTCCACCATTTGTTGTGTTTGAATGCAGCAGCAAAGCCACCGGTATTCAAGAATATTCAACTTCCATCAAATGAAGCTTCACGCCGGGCCAGGTTGTTGCACAAGGTAAACTCAGGCACAACATGGATAATGAATACCTGGAGTGAAATTAGCCGTAACGATGGCTCTTGGTTTAATAGCGTTAAAACTGTAATAAAATAAGCTATGGCAAATTACGATAGGCGGATAACGCTTTACATCAATGGGCAGGAAGTCACCACCAACATAAAGGCGATAAAGGCCGAAATGACAAAGCTGATAAATTCACAGGCTAGTATGACGATCGGCAGCGATGAATATGTTAAGGCTGCAAAACGGATCGGCGAACTTAGGGCCGTTATGATAGCCCACAACCAGCAAATGGCGGCAGCAACGGCCAGTGTAAACATAGGTACCGAGGCAATAAGCAACCAGACCAGGTTTTTGGGGAACCTACGTAGCAGCTTCGAAAATTTACCCGGTCCCGTGGGTGCAGCCGTCGAAGGGTTTATTGGCATGGGCAAAGCAATGTGGGCCTTGGTTGCAAATCCCATTGGTGCCACAATTGCGGTAATAGTAGGAGCACTGACATTATTGTACAAAGCCTTTAGTGCAACCGATACCGGAGCAGTGGCTTTTGAAGGGACATTAAAAGCCATTGGTAATGTCCTGGATATTGTCCTGGACCGTACATGGAGCTATTACAAGATGCTTGGTGATCTCGTAACTTTCGATTTCAAGGGAATGAAGGAAAATGCCAAAGATGCTTTTGGAGGGATCGGATCTTCGATTAAAGATGCTGTAAACGCAGGTTGGGGCTATGCGCAACAGATGGATGATATAGCCGACCGCGAAGTGGCAGCAGCTAACCGGATGACAAAATTAAAGGTAGAGATCGAAACCCTTACAAATGCCTCAAAAGACAAGACCAAAACAGACCGGGAACGGATGCAAGCAGCACAACGCGCAATGGATAAAGAAATTGAGCTGAACGGCATTGAAAAAGGTTTCCTGGCAGAAAAGAACGATGCAGAAACTAAGAACCTGGCATCGAAGATTCAGAACGGCAAATTAACGATGGCACAAAAAGAGGAACAGTTAAAGCAGTGGTTGGCAGTCGATGACCGTGAGCTTTCTTCTTTGGCCGCAAAAGATAAAGCCTTTGCCGATTTTGTCGATAAAAACGAAGAGGAATTCCAGAAGCTCCAGAAAACAAAGGCCGATGAACTGATGAAGGATGCAGAACTGGCACAAGGCACCCGGCGGCTGCAATCATCATTATCGGCGTTCAAAAAAGAATTGATGGACGGTGAGGCAAAGTCTGAAACCGAAAAGGGCAAAAAGGTAATGGAAGCATTGGAGACCGGTCATGCTAACCAGGTGTTAATGCTAACACAACAATACGCAGGGCAGGAGCAGCGGGCAAAAGAATTCCATGCCAGGATGCTAGCAGAAGAGGTTGCATTTATCAAAGCCAAAATGGCACTGGAGAATGATCCCACAAAGAAATTGGAGCTACAAACTCAGGAGATCAATAAACAACAGGAGTATAACAAGGCAATCCGTGAGGCCACACCCGAGATCATGAAAAACAGTGTGGAGCGCAAAAACCTTTCAACTACAATGCTCGAAGAGGCAAAGCTCACCGCCAATGCAGCCAAGGCAATGAAAAAGGCCGGTGAGATCTCTGAAGAACTTACTACAAAATTGAGCTCAAATGCAGAAATCTACCAAAATACGATTGGCCTTATTTCAAATGGTTTGTTTGAGATGATATCAGGAACTGAGGATGCTTTCCAGAGCTTTGCAAAGAACATGATCATCTTTGCCCTGGAACAATTGAAGATCCAGGCAGAACTCGCGATCGCGGGCGTAACGATCCAGGGCCTTGCAAGTTTGAACCCGGTTCAGATGTTTATTGCAGCCGGTAAGATCCTGTTGATAGAAGCAGCTTTCGCAGGGATCGAAGGTTTGGTAAGTAAAGCATTTACTTCAAAGAAATCCAAAGGCCACGCTGAAGGTGGTTACACCGGCGACGGCGGCAAATACGAAATGGCAGGCATTGTTCATCGTGGCGAATATGTGATCCCACAGGAAGGAGTAAACAACCCCGGTTTGTTCCCATTGATACAAGCTGTTGAAGGTGCAAGAAGGAACAAGACACTACCAACATTGGATCTAAGACCTGAAACAGTTGGAATAATAGAAACGAGCAGAAGATCCTACGCTTCAGGTGGTTTTGTTTCATCAAGTTCGTTCCCATCTTCCATAGAGCAAACACAACCGAAAGAAGAAAGTTTTCTGCCCAAATTGGTTTCTGCTATTGACCGGCTAAACACCAACAATGAGCGGTTGAACGCGAACATAGAATCAGGAATTAAAGCAGAAATTACGAAGTACGGTCATAATAGTCTATCACAGGCAATGGATGACATGGCACGCTTTAAAAAAATGGTTAGTTAATAATAACTTATTATTAATCAATAATATATGAAGCTTTTTAAATGTTTTATGTTCATCATATATCCTGCAAAAACAGGTCTCATTCTGCTTGTTTGGATAGGGCGAGTTCGGCAAAATAAACACGCAAATTAGCCCTTTTCAGAAATTTAGACCCCTTTTAAAGTGTTTATTATGCTGAATAGCTGAATATTGACAAGGAATAGGCCAAATAATAAAGGTTAAAGACGATTTTTATAAAAATACAATATTATTTATTATGTTAGAACTTAAAAATAAGGAGGAAGAAATTGACGAAAATAGCCTTGAATGGGCTAAAAAGTTTAAGAAATATCTTCGCTTTGACGTTGGCCAGATCGTTTATCTCAAGAGCGATTTGAAAAAAAAGTGTCCCATGGTGGTATCAACAATTGCAATTTTCGACGACTATAACGACTATTATTGTGAATGGACCACATCTCAGTTGAATGTCGAATGCCAACAATTTAAAGATAAAGTCCTTACGGCATGAACACACAAACAGAACAAATAAGTCTTACTAATTTTCTTATTAATGACTACAAAGAGCATTTAGAGAGGCTGATGCAGCAATTTTATGACCTGGTAATGGTCTTCACGGACAAAGCCCCTTCGGATGAATTTACAAATGAATTGATCAGTATTATGTCCAATGGTTTGAATATTTCATCATTCAAAGCCTTAATGATATCATTAATGGACAATTACGATATTGAAAAAATGGCAACCATTTTTACTTCGGATGCTATTCCTATTTATGACACGCTTAAAGAAATAGACCATGTTATAAAAAGCATGACATTTGTTTGGAACTCCAGGGATGCAGTTGACCAGTTGAGCAAAACAATAATCTTTTACAATTAAATATTTTTAAACCCTTTAAAATTTTAAATTATGTCTGAATTTGTTCCTAAAATGATTGGTTTGCAAGATGTTGAAAACCATGAGAAAATCAAAAGCCTTTACGAAGACTTGATTAACCGTGCCAACACTCTTTGGGTTACGACACAAAATTTATTTCAGGATCCTGAATTAGAGCCAGATATTCTTTATGAGATGCTCAAAAAGAACGAAGCCGAACTGGTATTGTTTCTTAAACATGAGTTCATAAGGAGAAACAACATTGAATATCCTGGACTTAGCGTGGAGAAACTGATAAGCCTGGATCTCATTTCCCTTCCTAAGGAATACGACACAATAGTACTCAATTGGAAAGCAATGAATGAAGGTATCGAAACCGTTGGTAAATGCAAATTTGAGTATCCTTTAAGGATGTTGTTTGATCCGAATAAGTGTATTTTTGAACTGGATGAATCGTTTGAGAGTGCCCTCTCAGAACTGACTTCATGCTATACCACAACCGAAAAGCAAAACGAAGTACTCGACATTATTGAACGGTTTTGCAATGTTGTAAACGATATGATCGAATCAAAGATCATTCGGAACGACGGCAATTCATGGGCGTTCGTTGGGGAAACAATATCGCAAGCGATTGTGGCAAAAAGACCAAGCACCCGGCCTTTGTCCCCTGAACGTAGGATGTTCAAACGAAATTTTATTTTTGAAAGGTTTGGCAACAACGCACCTTTTGAAGCGTACCACCAAGACCGTAACAAAGTTGTTTTTTGAGTTGTTTCTATTTGATAGTTTAGTGATTTAAGTGTTAAAGCCATTCTCCGGAGTGGCTTTTTTTATGCAACCTTATCTCAAGATCAATTTTTGGGTAAATTAACTGAGTTTTAATGTTGTATGTGTATCCAGATTGTATGTATTTATGTATGTAGCGAAATAAAAAACCGCTGTAATTAACTGAATTACAGCGGTTTATAAAATTCAACCGTGACCCTGGAGAGACTCGAACCCCCAACCTTCTGATCCGTAGTCAGATGCACTATCCATTATGCTACAGGGCCATTAGCGCGAAGCGGTGCAAAGATAATCAGTTTTTGCAAACCAAAACCATGCAAGGAAGTTTTTTTGAAAAATATCGGAAATTGCAGAATCTTTGAAAGATAAATATTTAATATACAGACATTCAATATCATAACCTTCTAATAATTACCCTAAAAGAGAACCAATAGCGTTCAAAAAATAAGATCAAAAAAATAGCCCGCAGTTTTGTCTGAGGGCTATTCGAATATATTGGTTTAATGTTGACCTACTTTGCGGCTGCGGCAGCTTCGAGCTCATCAAGCGGTGTTGCAATGTCTTTATCGACAAGGATGCGGCCACAATATTCACAGACAATAATTTTCTTCCTTGAAGCAATATCCAACTGGCGTTGTGGCGGGATTTTGTTGAAACAACCTCCACATGCATCACGCTGAACGGTCACAACAGAGAGTCCGTTGCGGGCATTCTTGCGGATCCGGTTAAAAGCCATTACCAAACGGTCTTCGATCACACTTTCGATCTTGACCACCTTGCTTTTCAGCTTTTCTTCCTCAACGGCAGTTTCGGCTGTGATTTCATGCAGCTCTTTTTTCTTCCTGATCAAATCTTCTTCACGGTCTTTGAGCAGTTTCTCCGAGGATTCGGAAACCTCAGTTTTATTCTTGATCTCCTGGGTAAATTCTTTTATTCTTTTTTCACAAAGTTCGATTTCGAGGGTCTGAAACTCCATTTCTTTCGACAAAGAATCAAATTCGCGGTTGTTGCGGACATTATCCTGCTGCTCTTTGTACTTTTCGATTTTGCCCTTTGAATCCTTTATCTCAGATTTTTTATTGACAATCGCAACATTCAGAGCTTTGATTTCGTCACTGTAGTTGGTAAGACGGGTCTTCAAACCAACAATTTCGTCTTCCAAATCCTGAACTTCCAAAGGGAGTTCCCCACGTAATGTGTTTATCTTATCTATCTCTGATACAACTGTTTGAAGTTCATAGAGCATCTTAAGTTTCTCCTGAACGGAAACCTCTTTTCCTTCGGTCGATTTGATTTTATCTACTGACATATCCTGAAATTTACAAATTTTTATCCCTGACAAAGATACAATACCGGGTTCGTTTTTACTTCCGATAAACGGAGTGCAAAGTTAGGGAATTTTTTAATAAGTATTTCATAAAAAAGCTCCTTCGTAAATTGTTCGCTTTCATAGTGTCCAATATCGGCAACCACAATTTTTTCCTCCGCATCAAAGAATTCATGGTACTTTATATCGGCGGTTACAAAAATGTCAGCACCCGCTGCAATGGCTGCCGAAAGGAGAAAACTTCCTGACCCACCGCAAACGGCAACTTTCTTAACAGGCTTACCTAATAAATAGGTGTGGCGTATGGCTTTACATCCAAAAATTGCGATCAGCCGTTCGAGAAAATCGATTTCGTTCTCAGCCCCGGGCAGTTCACCTATCATTCCCGCACCAACTTCAGAAAACGAATTTTCGAGCTGGTAAATATCATAAGCCACCTCTTCGTAAGGATGGGATTTTAATAACGCCGCAACTACTTCATTTTTCAGGTGCCCAGGGAAAATCGTTTCAAACCGGGCTTCCTTTTCAAAATGCAATTCTCCCTTTATTCCAACATAAGGGTTCGCATCTTCACCACCCCTGAAAGTTCCTGATCCTGACGTACTAAAACTGCATTTGTCGTAGTTGCCGATCTCCCCGGCTCCAGCGGCGAAGAGGGCTTCACGAACATTTGAAAGATGATCCTCTGGAATAAATGTTATGATTTTCAGCAATTTACCTTTTACAGGATCTAGAATCTGCAGGTTGGTCAACCCGATTTTTTCACAGATCTTTGAATTGACACCTCCAGTAATGCTGTCGATGTTGGTATGGGCAGCATAAATGGCGATATCGTTCTTAATGGCTTTGATGATGCACCGTTCCACGTATGTGTTGCCGTTGATTTTTTTCATCCCCTTGAAAATAATGGGGTGGTGTGCGATAATCAATTCGCACCCGAAATCGATGGCTTCGTCAATAACAGCTTCGGTGATATC
>CAIYPA010000554.1 GCA_903927965.1 uncultured Bacteroidia bacterium
AAACTACAACTTGGATCACAAATTAATCTTGTTTTGGAAACCAAATTCATTTTCTGCACGTTCAAAAAGCACCAGAGGTGCTAAATATTGGTAGAAATAGAATTGCACAAAACCAAAGCGGCGCAATCAGAAGTTCTTGTAAGTATTGGACCTTCAATGCGCCGCAATCTGAAAAATCGGTCATTCTGTATTTTCGGTTGTTTCAAAAAGGATTGGCAACCCGGTACCTAGATATGGAAACAAAAAAAAGGATTTCCGACTACTTTATATGTTCCAGAACCGGTGATTGTAGATTAAGATCCAAAGTGGAAATATCAGAATTATGATATTTAATTGAAATATTGATAATTATATTATTCCCACTCATCCCTCAATTGTTTCTGCCAAGTTACTGCATCTGTAATTTCCTTGTAAACACCAATCTCTTAAATGCATCTAAAAGAGCTTGTTTATTGTAATTTCCTTGCTGTTCGGGTTCTGGAATCAAATCAATTGTTTCATTACTAATGTTATCCAAATTTTTAGATTTCCATTAGTGAATCCTTTCAATGTTTTGTAGATTGTTAAAGATATTTCATAGTCAGAGTCCATATTTAAGCTTAATCTCCTCGTGGGAATGTACCCTTCCAGCATCAATATCCACTGAAGCTTGCCAAATATTTATTTTTGTTCATCTGTTAAGTCATTGAAACCATCAGTATTCGATGCATCAAATTCTATTTCTTCCAGATTATCATAGGCTTCATTGACCCCAAATGTCGTGAGACATTGAATCATTTCCATTTTTATTTCATCATGTCCCATAGCTCCGTTTTTCAACATATAACGAAAACTACACAAGTTTGTTTCAAATTAAGGGAAACGAAAACTCTTATGAAACGAATGAATTAACAATCAATAAAATAAAAACAACAAAAGCATAAGAATTGATCAGGATAAATGAATTGCGGACAGTCCGCGAATTTCTATCGAGAAAAAGGAACCGGTAAAAAAGGACGATAAACAGGAGGTTTAGCACAACTACTAAACTTGATAACAATGGTTTCGGGGAAAAACCAAAGAACGGGAAAAGCATCAGGAAAAGTGAGGTGACTACGCCCCAGACAAAGACGACCGATTTGATCTGCTCTTCGTTCAAAACTTTGGAGATAGTCGAAAATCCAGCCTCTTCGTACTCCTTCCCATATTTGACCATCAGCAACCAGAAATGTGGAACCTGCCACAAGAGGACAAAAGTAGCGAGAAACAGGATGTTTGGATGAAAAGGATTGAAGCCTGCGGAGGTCCACCCGATCAAAGGAGGAACTGCACCTACGATGGCACCGGGAAGGATGGCAAGATAGCTCCTTGTTTTCAGGGGCGTATAGATCAAGTTATAGAAGAGAATATTGGACAAACCAAGCATCATTGGCAACCAACCGTTTAAGGCCAGAAAAGCGGCTCCAATGAGGATTAAACCCAAGGCAATCCAGGAAGCTTGTAACCGTGAAATTTCCTGTGCAGGAATGGGCCGGAGCCTTGTCCGTTTCATTAGGGCATCGTTGCGGAATTCCTGTACCTGGTTGAGAACGGAGGTGCCGGCAGACAATAAAAACACACCCGCCAAAAGCATCACGAAGGATGCTTTTGGCGAGCTGCCTGTCAATAAATAACCTGTCATTGCCGAAAATGTCACCAACAACGACAACCGGACCCTTGTCAGCCTGACCAGTAATGACAAATAATGGACTATGTTATTTTTTAGTTTCAATTACCGATTTAAAATAATCAACAATTTTATCGATATCCTCTGGTTTGATCACACCGGTGTACGATTTCATCAAACCCTTGTTAAACCCTTTTACAACCTCAACATTTGGATCGTTAATCGACCTTTTGATGTATTCGTCATTGGCTTCGACCTCCTTTTCGCCCTCGGCAGTGACCACGATCCTTTTTGATCCATAAAGCCCTTTAAACGAAGGACCGACGATTTTTGCACCGTCCAACGAATGGCAGGTGATACAGGCATTTGCTTTGATAATGGCAAGACCAGGATGGTCGGGTAGGTTACCGGTAACTTTAAGGTCAGCCAGCCATTTGTTAAATTCAAGGCTATCGAGTACAATGGCTTTTGTTACCATCCCGGAATGGGCCAATCCGCAATATTCGGAACAGAAAATATCAAACTCCCCTTTTGATATTGGCTTGAACCATAGGTAATTATTGTACCCTGGAACAACGTCCTCCTTTACCCTGAACGCGGGAATAAACAAACTGTGGTTGACATCGGCAGAAAAAAGGTCCAAACGGATGTTCCGGTTAAGGGGAACTACCAATTGTTTTGCAATTTTCCCGTTCCCATAATCGAAGCTCCATTCCCACATACGTCCAATGGCGGTTACTTTCATGGCACCCGGAGGAACATCGCGCATCGGTTTAAATCCTTTCACACCGAAATAGAACATAATCATTACAATAACCAGAGGAATGATGGTCCATGCGATTTCGAGTTTTGTATTCCCACTAAATTGGGATGGATTCTTCACCTTCTTCCGTGAGAAATGAATGAGGATATAAATCATCAATACTGAAATAGCTATCGTCAAAATGAACGATATGGCAAAGATGAAAATAAATGCGCGGTCAACGCCAGCGGCTAAATTCGATCCTTCGGCAAGATATGTTTCCATTGTTTGGTGTTTTATCTGAAGTAGTAATCAGTAAATGTGATTGCAATCACGATTGCGAAAAGGAGGAATACACCCCCTACCATCAAACGCAACATCGTGTTTTCGAATTTAAGGTGCATAAAATAGGTGAGTACAATGGTTACCTTTATAGAGGCGAGTATTAGCGCAAGTGCAACTGTATAAGCCCCAAGGTGCATTTTTATTGCCAAAATGGAGATTGTCGTGAGCATCAACAGGACAAGTAAAACCGTCCAGTTCAGCATATAGCTTGAAATATGATTGTCGTGGTTCTTCATGAATAGTATCTGTTTATATCGATTGATAATTTTGGTTTATGAAATAAATCAATTTCATACCATCTAAGTAATAAGATAGAGCAACGGGAAAAGGAAGATCCAGATCAGATCGACAAGGTGCCAGTAAAGCGCACCGTTTTCCTGTAACAGGTAATGTTCCTGATTGATTTTTCCCGAACTGATCCTCATCATAACAATCGTGAGAAGGATACCGCCAATGATCACGTGCAAAGCATGGAGACCCGTCATCATGTAGTAAAGCCCGAAAAACATGATTTCACCGTGTGGCAAAGTTTTCATCACTTCGGAACCCGGATAAAGGTGAAGCGATATTTTATGTCCCCACTCGAAATATTTATTGACCATAAAAACACCTGCAAGGATTAAGGTGATGAATATCAGACCTATTGCAAGATTTTTCTGTTTTTGTTGAATGGCGGTTAGTGACATGGCCACTGTCATACTACTAACAAGCAGTACAACCGTATTTGTTGCTCCGATCAATACATTCAATTCTAGGGCTGCATGGTGAAAGTCGGCGGCATATTTCGACCGCATGACCGCATAAACGATGAAAAGGCCGCCGAACAGGAAAAGCTCGGTAAAAAGGAAGAGCCACATCCCCAATTTCCCGGTATCGCTATCAATATGCTCGCTGTGTTCGATGTGTTCGCTTGTTGTCATAAATCAATCGTTTTTTGTGTGTGGGTTGTCGAATACATATGGTCCATGCGTAATCACCGGGACTTCATCAAAATTTTCGTGCGGTGGGGGAGAGGGGATCTGCCATTCGAGTGTCACGCCATGCCATGGATTAGCCGGGGCAATTGCTCCACGACGGACATGATAGACAAGATTGGAGATCATTCCAATCAACCCAATGACCAGGATCACTGCACCAACGGAGGAGATCATCTGTCCGGTCTGGAATTTTGGGTCGTAATCGAAATAACGACGTGGCATTCCCTGGATTCCGATGATAAACAATGGAAAATAAAGGATGTTGAATCCAATGAAAAGGAACCCCCAGGCGATGTTTGCCCATTTGAAATTGTACATCCTGCCGTAAATTTTTGGATACCAGTAATGGATTCCTGCGAAGAAGCCAAAGCCCATCCCACCAAAAATGATGTAATGAAAGTGAGCCACCACAAAGTCGGTGTTGTGGACCTGTATATTGGTTGCCAAAGAACCAAGCGTCAGCCCGGTAAAGCCACCGATCGTGAACAGGAAGATGAACGAAATGGCATAGAGCAATGGTGGTTTAAGGTCAACAGAACCCCCATACATTGTTGATAGCCAGTTAAATACTTTAATGGCACTTGGAATGGCAACGAGGAAAGTCAGGAAGGAGAAAAACCAGCGCGATTCGTAGCTCATTCCCGAAGTGAACATATGGTGCCCCCAGACAAAATAACCTACCAGGGCAATGGCAAGGCTCGAAAAAACGATGGGTACGTATCCAAAAACAGGTTTCTGGCTGAAAGTAGGAAATATCTCAGTGACCACACCCATGGCAGGCAAGATCATCACGTAAACTGCAGGATGGGAATAGATCCAGAAAAGGTGCTGGTACAAAACAGGGTCGCCACCCAAAGTGGGATCAAAGAAGCCGATTTGCAAAGTTCGTTCAGCAATTACCATCAATAGCGTGATTCCAACAATAGGAGTTGCAAGTAATTGGATCCAGGCTGTAGCGTAAAGTGACCATGGGAAAAGGGGCATCCTGAACCAGGTCATACCAGGTGCCCGCAGGCGGTGGATCGTCACAATAAAATTTAATCCGGTGAGGATAGAGGCAAACCCGAGAACAAAGGCCGCAGTAAGTGCGATGACAACATTTGAGGATGCTTCGGCACTATAGGGAACGTAAAATGTCCAACCGGTATCGGGTGAATGGCCATTGGCAAATTGGGAATATAGTCCCAGACAAGCTCCCGTTATGTAGATGTACCATGAAAAGAGGTTCAATTTAGGAAATGCCACATCTTTTGCTCCGATCATAATGGGGAGGAAAATATTCCCAAAAACGGCAGCAAGTCCAGGTATCACGACAATAAAAATCATGATGATACCGTGGATCGTGAACATCCCGTTGTAGGTTTGTGCTGTCATAATGGTAGGCCCCGGCGCAAATTTCTCGATCCTCATCAACAATCCAAGGACTGCTGCAACACAAAAGAAGATGGTGATCGAGTAGAGGTAAAGGAGCCCAATCCTTTTATGGTCGGTCGAAGAGAGCCAGGACCAAAGCCCGGTCTTGTGGTTCAGATAATTTAAGGGAACAGTAGCTGATGTATTATTCATTCTTTTGTGGCTTTAATTGATTTTAACTTTGAGGAAATGACCATGATAATTGCAAAAAGCAAACCTACAAGGATCATCCCGGTACCAATCAACCGGGTGAATTGCAGCGTATATGATTTACTTGTCGTGTCGTAACCAAAACAATAATCAAGAAGTTTGGAACTTGTGGGCTGGGCAAGACCTCGTTGCGCTTCGCTGACGGCCATTTTCACGTCAAAGGGTAGAAATGTGATCCCATATAAATAACGGGTTATCTTACCTTTTGGGCTAAGCATGATAATCGTAGAGGGGTGGGCAAAGTCAAGTCCTGTAGGTTTATACCTAAAACCGACAGCTTCTGTGATTTTCTGGATATTTTCAAGGTCACCTGTGAGGTAGGTCCAGTTTCCGCGATCTTTCTCCTGTATTTTCTGGACAAAGTTGAGCTTTTTCTCCCGGGCCTTTTCCGGTGTGTCTTTCGTATTAAAACTGATCGTGATAATGTCGTAATCGGTTCCCAGCTTCATGTCCATTTTGCTCACCACGGCAGCAATCCCATCAAGCAACGGGGAGCAAAGTCCGGGGCAGTCGAAATAAACAAACGAAAGAATCGTTGGTTTGTTGATCAGGCTTCCCAATGTAACAGTATCGTTTTTCTCGTTAAAGAATTTAAGGTCCAAAGGAATAGTCTGGTCGAGCTTCTCAACAATCCCGACCTCCACATTCCGGTTAACCTGCATCTGAGCTTTTAGGTTGATTATCAACACTAAAAACAAGATGACTAATGTAATTTTTTTCATAATCAAAATATTTAAATTTTATTTTCGCTTTCCTGCATGATTCCGGCAACCAACAAAGAACCACCCATCAATGAAGTGTCTTTCAAAAGTCCGATCAAAGCCATCTGCCATTTGGCCGGATCCGGATCAAACAACCCTGGTATATGGATCGTCAGAATGAAAATCAACAATAAGGCCGCAAGAAGAATGGTCGAAACCTTGATGTACTTGTTGAATAGGATACTTAGGCTTGCCATGATCAGAAATATCCCGGTAAGGATGATCGTATAAGGTCCCAAAGGAATAAAGGAGGACACAGAGCCTATGTAAAAATTCACAAAAAGAAAATGGTTCAATCCAAAAACTGCAAAAGGAACGGCATACAGGATACGGCCAATTGTTGAAAGGTGTTTCATAAAATCCTGATATATTGATTATTATTGAATATCAATTGCTAATCTATGGTATCCTGATCTTTAGATAATCCAGATTTGGAAATTGCCCTGATTTGGAAAAGCACATAAAATATAAATGCCCATACTGCCAAAACTGTAAATGTGTAGCTTAACAACAACCAGATTGGTGTTTTTTGTACAACATTCCACATGGCCCTTTGTTCATTGAGCGGCGGTTTGTATGTTGGGACGCCGATCTGAAGTGTTGTTTCAGATTTTGACTCGCCATAGGCTTCTTCATCTGACAATCTCGCTAAAAGCTGCACATATCCTGTTGAATCGCCCGGTAAATCTTTTGGAAAATTGAACAATACCTGTCCTTGTGCATCTGTATTACGGGCTTCGTCGATCAGCAGGTTCCCGAAATATCTTTTTGCAAACAACTTCACCTCGGCACCTGCAACCGGCTGTTCTATTTTATCTTTCGTTCCTGAGACAACCGCTTGAACCTGGTCTTTCTCTTTGAGCCAGTTCAAATGTATTTTCACGTTCTGCACCATCGCCCCGGTTAAAACTTTGGGAGCGACTTCCTGTGCATATTTTGGATTGAAACTTCGCAAATAGGAGATGACAACCCAAACATCAGTTGGCGAAAGAATGTTCTTGAAGGTTGGCATTGGCATGCGGCCCTGGGAGATTTTGAAATACATTCCGCCATCGGTATTGGCCTGCATCCTGTCGGAAGCTGGATCGACCGGTGGTGGCACCAGTTTGATCACATTGTTTTTCCCGGGGTCACCATGACACGATTTACAGTTAGTAATGTACAGGTTCATACCTGCTTTACGGGTTGAATCAGAAAATGCGAATGTGCTTAGTTTTGATAAGTTTTCAGCAGGTACGATCCACTCCTGCTGTGCCGACAGGCGCAAAGTGATCACAAAGATCAATAAAAGGGATAAATATCTTTTCTTCATAATTGTATTGTTGAAGTTTAAACTTTTGGTTGATCATTGTTTGTGTGACACTCTTCTTCGGCTACTTCCCAGATGGGGATCACCGGAAAGAATTTCACCAGAACGGTGATGATCATCACGGCCATCAGGATCGTTCCCATGGTGATTGCCGTTTCTACGATGGTCGGTTGATAGACCATCCATGCATCAGGGACAAATTGCCTTGGTAAAAATGGGTTTTCCTGGGTTGGGACTACAATCAGAAGCCGCTTAAACCACGAGGCAATCAACATGACCGTTCCGATTATGAAAATAGGGAATGGTTTCCTGAAAAACTTAAACAACAACAGGATGATCGGAAGGATCAAACCCGAAAGTTGAACTGTCCAAAACAGGAATGCATGTTCGCCAACAAACAATTCCTGAAGGTGGATGGCCTCCGCAGTTTTTAATTTGTAAGCCGGTATCAGAAACTCATTGATGTTAAAATACAGATATACAATGGAAACTAGTACTATAAGTTTTCCCATCATGTCGAAATGGTAATCGGTAAGGTACTTTTCGAGCTTATAGTTGGTGCGCACAAAATACATCATAATGACCACTGCTGCCGAACCAGCCACAAATGCCCCGGTAAGAAAATAGGGGCCGAATATTGTACTGTCCCATCCCGGTCGGGTTGTCACTGCAAAGAGCCATGATGTGACCGTATGGATTGCAAAGGCAGTTGGAATGATCAGGATTAGAAGGATTCTGACCAATTTTAGTAAGATCTGATATTGTTTCGGTGTGTGGTCCCATTTCACCGAAAGGGTTTCATAAGTCGATTGCAACCATTTTGGCGTATGCCCAATGCGTCCTTTGCTGATCGCAAGATCGGGGATAAGCGGGATGAAATAGAGCAATGTGCTCAAAACCAAATAGGTGGTAACAACTGTTACGTCCCAAAGAATCGGTGATTGGATGCGTCCGTACATAAAAACATAAGGTAACCTTTCAGGTCGCCCCATGTCGGAGACGATCACAAGCCCAGCAATTGCGGCAAAGGCAACTGCAATGATCTCTGCGATCCGGGCAATGGGTTTTACCCATTTGAATCCGATCATCCCCAAAACCGAGCTGATCAACATTCCGACAAGGCTCGTTGCCACGAAAAAAACGAAATTGGCAATGTACATCCCCCAACTCACATAATCGCGTAAGCCTGTAACGATTAAACCTTTATCACATTGGATGTAATAGGCATAGATACACCCTGCCAGTGAAATTGATAAAAAGGCCATCCAGACCAAAAAACCTTGCGTAATCCCAACCGGTCGTAAAATGTCGGCTGCAATCGTATCAAGTCTTTTATCCTTTAAAAATCCGGTATTAATTTCTGATGACATAGTTCTGGTTGTTTTTCAATATGGCTTAATATTATACTTTCTCCTGATTCTTGTTTTGTTCCCGCGGATCAACAAACTCAAATAACCTGTTTTTTGGTGGGAGGTAATAAACACGAGGTTTAGTACCGAGTTCAGGCATAAGGTGATACCCTCCGTTCACACGTAGGAGTTCGCTTAACCTGTGAGTTTCTTTGGTTGTTCCATTTGTTACTGCATCCTGATTTTCATCACCAAAGTAATAAACACCATTTGGACAAGCTGATACACAATAAGGTAATTTCCCTTCCCGCAAGCGGTCGGAGCTGAAAAGACATTTTGAAATTGTACCTTTCCTTTGCGGGACATTGAGCTCGATATTGTAAACTTTTCCTTTGTCCTCTTCAGCCATAAGGGGTTCTTCCCAATGGAACATACGTGCTGAGTAGGGGCAGGCCGCAATGCAAAAACGGCAACCTATACAACGCTCATTATCAATTAAAACAATACCGTCCTGACGTTTAAAAGTAGCGTCAACCGGGCAAACAGCCACACATGGTGGGTTGTCGCAATGCTGGCAGGTCTTTGGCATATAATAAGGAGCAGTGCTTTTCGACTCCTGCATGACCAGTGTATTGATATGGTACTCATAAGGCCGCAAATGGTGGGCGTTCTGACAGGCAGCAACACATTGTCTGGCGTTTCGACATTTTGCAAGGTCGATCACCATTACCCAGCGGTGCCCTTTTAAACCTTCACGTCCCAACTTTTGCAAACGTGTAAGGTCAACTTTAACATCCTTTACCTGGTCGCGGGGAACTTCAACAAGGCGATTGTCCGCTGTAAGAACCTTTACAAGGTCACGGTCTGGTTTTGATTCCTCGTACCTGTAACCGGAATAGATTGCAGCTCCGCCAGTTGCAGCGACAGCCCCGATCAATCCGAATTTCTTAAAGAATGCCCTGCGGGTGTTCTCATTACCCTGAGCTTCATTTTCGTTAATTGGGTCAGTATTGTTACTCATAAATAGATTATATTGTTTTTCTGGTTCTAAATTAATTTCAGAAAATGGACTAAAGTTGTTTGGCTAAAACTACAAATATTATTTTAGAATCAAATAAAAATATTTTCATTAGAATATCTTTTATTTGAAAACGGAATTTTTAACAATCATCTGTCAGGAAATGTTCAAAAATGTTTTTTTAAGTTAAATCGGAAAACCCGCTTTAATCACATTATTTCTATCCCATAAATTTTATTTTTGTTTTTCTTCCAATTGGCAAAGATGCAGAAAGTTTTACGTTTCTATATTGATGGATTTAAACAAATGACAAGGAACGCAGTTCCCACGTCATTGAAAATTTCACTAAAATAAAATAAGGTATTATGAATGAAATAGTTGACCTTTCCTTGCTATCCTGGTCAAGGGGTCAGTTTGCTTTAACAGCTTATTACCATTGGCTTTTTGTGCCATTGACGTTGGGGATTACTTTTATCCTTGCGATCATGGAAACGATTTATTATAAGACAGGAAACGAGGAATGGAAGAAAATAACCCGATTTTGGATGAACGTTTTTGGGATCAACTTTGCCATTGGCGTGGCAACCGGTATCATCCTTGAATTCCAGTTTGGAACGAATTGGTCCTATTACTCCTGGTTTGTTGGCGATATATTCGGGGCACCTTTGGCCATTGAAGGGATTATGGCATTTTTTTTGGAATCAACATTTATTGCCGTCATGTTTTTTGGATGGGGAAAGGTGAGCAAGAAATTTCATCTGATGTCAACCTGGCTTACCGCTATAGGTGCCAATTTGTCGGCTTTGTGGATACTCGTGGCCAACGCATGGATGCAAAATCCTGTCGGAATGCGGTTTAACCCTGATACTGCAAGGAATGAAATGGTCAATTTCTGGAAGGTTTTTCTGTCGCCGATGGCCATTAACAAATTCCTGCATACCATTTCTTCAGGTTTTGTCCTTGCAGGCGTTTTTATCATTGGCATATCTGCATGGTTTCTGCTTAAGCGTAGGGAAGTTGTTTTTGCAAAAAAAAGCATCCTCGTTGCTTCTATCTTTGGTTTTATCAGTTCATTGTTTCTGATCACTACGGGTGATGGTTCTGCCCGACAAGTTGCGTTTAAGCAGCCTATGAAGCTTGCGGCAATGGAAGGGCTTTACCAGGGAAAGAAAGGGGCCGGACTTGTGGCCTTCGGAATACTATCACCTTTCAAAACTGATCCTGATAACAAAAAACACAATGATTTCCTCTTCAAAATTGAGATCCCAAATGCATTGTCCTATATGATCCATCTGGATATGGATGCTTTCGTTCCAGGGGTTAAAGACCTGATCGACGGCAACAAGGAAGAAGGATTCCTTTCGGCGTCAGATAAAATTTCGAGAGGGAAGATGGCAATTGAAACCCTACGCAACTATAAAAATGCACTTACGGATGGAAATATTACCATTGCGGCGCAGTTGAGGGAAAAATTTATGTCGGAGGATTTCCAGGAAAACTATTTCAAATATTTTGGATATGGTTTTGTGTTGAATTCAAATGAACTGATCCCTAGCATCCAACTTGTTTTTTATAGCTTTCATATCATGGTCATTCTAGGGACATGGTTCCTGACATTTTTTGGATTGTCATTCTATTTACTTATCAATGATAAGCTTACAAGATATCGTATCTTCCTGAAAATAGCCATTCTTACAATACCACTTGTTTATCTGGCTCAAATGGCAGGATGGACAGTCGCTGAGATGGGGCGACAACCCTGGGTTGTACAAAACCTGCTTCCGACATCGGCGGCAGTCACAAATATAAATGCAGGTTCGGTAATGGTTACTTTCTGGCTTTTTGCCTTGGTTTTTACCTTGTTGCTGATTGCCGAAATCAAAATAATGATGGAACAAATAAAAATCGGACCTAAAGAAGGAGGACATTGATCATGATCGGACAATTAAGCCATTTAACCCTCCAGTACTATTGGTGGGCAATCATTTCTCTGTTGGGCGCTTTGCTCGTCTTGTTGCTGTTTGTTCAGGGAGGGCAATCTTTTATTTATGAACTTGGCCAGAATTCAAAGGACAGAACTTTGATAATTAACGCTTTGGGGCGAAAATGGGAATTTACCTTTACAACCCTCGTGACTTTTGGTGGTGCGTTTTTTGCCTCTTTCCCACTTTTCTATTCGACCAGTTTTGGCGGTGCCTACTGGGCCTGGATGGCCTTGCTCTTTTGTTTTATTGTTCAGGCAGTTTCATACGAATTCCGGAGCAAACCCAAAAACTTCCTGGGCAAGAAAACCTTTGATGCGTTCCTGTTTGCCAATGGCATATTGGCTCCGGTATTGATTGGGGTTGTGGTTGGCACGTTTTTCAACGGTGCAGATTTTTCGGTAAGCAATTTAAAAGTTTCGCATTGGCAACATCCGGCAAGGGGACTGGAGGCGGTTTTGAACTTCAGTAATGTTTCGCTTGGATTGGCAGTGTTGTACCTTTCGCGGATTCTGGCACTTCTTTATTTTATGAATTCAATAGACAACGACCATTTAATTGTGCGTTCTAAGAAGAAGCTGATATTCAATACGATACTATTCCTGTTTTTCTTCCTCTTTTTTGTCGTCAGGTTGTTGTTGAAGGATGGCTATGCCTACGACCCTGAAACAATGAAAGTTTCGATGGAACCTTTTAAATATTTCAACAACCTGATTGCCATGCCGGTGGTATTGTTGCTTTTCCTCGTTGGAGTTTTGTCAGTTTTATGTGGCATACTCTTATCCTTGTTGAAAGACAGTGACAGGGGAATCTGGTTTACAGGTGGGGGAACTATTTTAACGGTATTTGCACTATTGCTTATCGCTGGATATAACAATACTTGTTATTATCCTTCAAATTTCGATTTGCAGTCTTCCTTGAATATCGTAAACAGCTCTTCTTCGAGGTTTACCCTTACGACAATGACCTATGTTTCACTTGCAATTCCTTTTGTCCTTGCCTATATCTGGTATGCATGGAAAGGGATCAACAAGACCAAAATTACGGATCAGGAAATTACCGGCGGTTCGGAAGGACATATCTATTAACTTCAAAATTAATTAAGATGAACTATTTTATTCAGATACTTTGGCTGCTTTGCTGGCCGGCACTTATTTACATCAGTTATGTTGCGGTTAAGGTGGCGCTAACAAGATTTGAAAAGGAGATTGAAGAACAACCTATTGATTAACAGTGTTATTTTTTAAGCTTTATTTGCCAAAATAAATTGGGTTATTCCGATTTTAAATTCACAGAATTGTGTTTTTTCTGGAACAATTTTGTAATTTTATAAGGCTTCTTTTGTCAAGTCAATTCCATTTACAGATTATAAATGGACTTTAACATAAAATTCAGTAAGTACTTGCGCTATTTACTGCATCATCATCGAGTGCAATAATTTCTAAATGGTTAAACAAAAAACAGTGAATCTAATGGAAAAAAAACGATGGAATCCCATCTGCGAAAGCGGATGGAAAAGGGTCTTCGCTATGATGAGGATCATGGTATTTTTCTTCCTTGCCGGAATGGTAATGACTCCTTCGGGTGTCTATGCACAGCAAAAAAGTGTTTCCGGTAGCGTAAAAGACAAAAACGGACAATCGTTGCCGGGAGTTACAATTGTCGTTAAAGGGACCACGGTAGGAACAATTACCGACATGGATGGTAAATTTACGTTGCCTATTCCCGCAGGGGCCCAAACATTGGTGTTTTCGTTTGTTGGAATGACAACACTTGAATCCCCGATCGGAAACCAGTCTGTTTTTAATGTTGTCCTACGCGACGAGAACATTGGCCTTGAAGAAGTTGTGGTTGTAGGTTACGGTACCCAGAAAAAAGCGAACCTGACCGGTGCCGTTGACCAGGTTACAAGCGAAGTTTTTGAGAATCGCGCCATAGCCAATGTAACACAGGGTTTAAAAGGGGTTATGCCCAACCTGAACATCAAACTTTTAGACGGAAAGCCAACACAGGCACCAAGTTACAATATCCGTGGAACGACCTCCATTGGTCAGGGTGGTAGCGCATTGATCCTGATCGACGGTGTTGAAGGAGATCCGAGTTTGTTAAATCCAAACGATATCGCAAGTGTTTCGATGTTGAAAGATGCCGCCTCAGCTTCTATTTATGGTGCAAGAGGGGTATTTGGCGTTGTATTGATCACGACCAAGAATCCTGATAAGGGGAAAACAACGGTAACTTATTCTTCGACCTATTCAGTTAAAAACCCGGTTGCCGTTCCAGATTTTGTGACCGATGGTTATACCTGGGTTAAGATGTTCTCCGAAGCATTTTTAAATGGTGATGGTTCATTCCCTCAGAACATCAACAAGACCATGAAGTTTTCACAGGCTTATCTTGATGAATTTAAAAGAAGGGTGGACTCTGGACAACCCTATAAAACAGTAGATATCGACCCGACAACCGGGGAATATGTCTATTATGGAAGCATGGATTGGTATAAAGAATTGTATAAGAAGAATTTGTCATCTACAGACAATAACATTTCCATTACTGGAAGTGGGGAGAAAACAACATTCCTTGTTTCTGGCCGTTATATGACACAGGATGGTTTGTTCCGTTATAATTCAGATGATTATAATATGAAAAACTTCCGTGCAAAAGGCACGATCCAGGTATTTCCATGGTTGCAGATCGAGAACAATTCCGATTATTCAAATATGACTTACCACAATCCGATGAACGTCGGTGAAGGTGGTGGTATCTGGAGAAATATTGCTGACGAAGGCCACCCTGCAGGATCGATGTTCAATCCGGATGGCTCTTTGACTATGGTTGCAGTATATAATGTGGGCGATTTCTGGTATGGGAAAAACGGTATCGATACCAAAAAGCAGGTATTCAAGAATACAACAGGCTTTACCTCCAACTTTTTAAACAATAAGTTAAGGGTTAAAGGCGATTTTACCTTCAGGAATACCAACAACAACATCATGCAAAAACGCGTCCAGGTTCCATACAGCAATAAACCGGGGGTTATCGCTTATGTTGGGACAACAACCAACGACCTGGCATTCGACAAACAAGAGACAAAATATATTGCCACAAACCTTTATTCTGAATACGAGAATACGTTCAAGGATAAGCACTACCTGAAGTTTATGGTGGGTTATAACTTTGAGCAATCAACTTATAACCGGCTTCAGGCGCAAAGGAACGGGATTATTTATGAAGGTGCTACGGACATGAACCTGGCACTTGGCCAATCCATTACGACAGGAGGTGGCTATGAAAGATGGGATATCCTCGGAGGTTTTTCCAGGTTGAATTACTCCTTTAAAGACAAATACCTGATCGAAGTCAATGCCAGGTATGACGGCTCTTCAAAATTCCCAGCCAGTCAACGGTATGCATTCTTCCCTTCCGTATCGGGTGGATACCGCCTTTCAAAAGAATCGTTCTGGCATGTTTCTCCAAAAATTCTGTCAGATGTGAAGCTTCGGGCTTCTTACGGTTCTTTGGGTAATGGGAACATTAACTCCTATGTATATCAGGAGCAATTTTCGATTGCACAGTCAGGTAATATCCTGAATGGTGTAAAGCCACAATATACAAGTCGCCCAAGCGTACTTCCGGATGGAATAACCTGGGAGACCTCTACGACAACTGACCTTGGTCTTGATTTTGCCATGTTCTCGGACCGTTTGAGATTTGTAGGCGACTATTATGTGCGCAACACAACCAACATGTTCACCATTGGTTTGACCCTTCCTGCAACATTTGGTGCAACAGCCCCTAAAGGCAACTATGCCGACTTACAGACAAAAGGATGGGAGATGTCGGTATCATGGAGGGATAAATTCAATGTTTTGGCAAAACCATTGAATTATGATGTCAGGTTTACACTTGCAGACAATCGGTCTGTAATTACAAGGTACAATAACCCAGATAAACTTCTCTCAGATTATTATGTAGGTCAGGTTATTGGTGAAATGTGGGGTTATACGACTGAAGGATTTTTTATCGACCAGGCTGATATTGATGCCCACGCAAAACAGAGCCCACAAATGAGGGCATCACCAACCAACATCTGGTATCCAGGCGATATCAAACTTTTAGATACAAATAAAGATGGTTTCATCAATGTGGGTACCAACAGGGTTTCTGATCCTGGCGACAGGAAGATCATTGGCAACAGTGCCCCTCATTATACTTACGGCATTAATTTGAACGCAGATTGGAATAATTTCTTCTTTTCGACATTTTTCCAGGGAGTTGGAAAACAGGATTGGTATCCAAGTGTTGAAGCAGAATTTTTCTGGGGCCAATACAACAGGCCATACAACAATATCCCTTCATGGCAACTTGGGAATATGTGGACACCCACAAACACAAATGCCTATTTCCCGAGAACGATGTCGCGTGCCGCTTCAAGCAATACCGCACGCGAACTTGGCGTAGTACAGACAAAATACATGCAGAATATTGCTTTTATAAGGATGTCGAATATCCAGATCGGATATAACCTTCCTAAGAATTTGTATTCAAAGATTGGTGCCAATGGCCTGAAAGTATTTTTGTCTGGCGAAAATCTGTGGTCGTATTCTCCTCTTTATAAGCTTGTTAAAGGTATTGATGTTGAAAATACGGGACCATCCGATCAGGTGTTTAACCCTGGCGGAAATTCAGGTGATGGATACAACTATCCGATGTTGAAGAGCATTTCATTAGGTTTAAGCGTCACATTTTAACGTTCTTATTAAAAATTTACAATTATGAAAAAACAATATTTGTGGTTTCTCCTTTTAAGTGTGCTATTTGTGCGCTGTCAACTGGAAGAAATTCCTGTATCAACCGCATCAAAATCTGCCGTATTTGGCAGCCAGCAGGGGTTGGACTTGTATGCCAATTCGTTTTACTCCATCTTACCCGGTCGGACAACCAGCCTTGATGCGATGGCTGATTATATGGCCGTTAAATCTGTTCCAACTTTTGTGCAGGAAGGTTCGTTTGCACCAAACCTAAGTTCCGGATGGACATGGACGGACTTAAGGAACATCAATTATTTCCTTGCAAACAACAACGACCCAACAGTTCCTGCCGACGTGAGGCTGAACTATCAGGGCATTGCGAAGTTTTTCAGGGCATTCTTCTATTTTGAAAAAGTCAAGCGTTTTGGTGATGTACCATGGATTGGAAAGCCGCTCGATGTTTCCGATCCGATCTTATATGGTCCACGAGATTCACGCACTTTGGTCATGGATTCGATCGTTGCCGATATTGATTATGCTTGTGCCAACATTAAATCATTAAGCGAACCAACAAGGAGCCTTGTTACAAAATATGTCGCAAATGCCTTAAAATCTAGGATTTGCCTTTTCGAGGGAACATTCAGGAAATACCATACCGAATTGAATCTTCAAGGTACTGCCAATAACTGGTTAACATTGGCGTCCGTAGCTGCTAAAAAAGTGATGGACGATGGCGTTTATTCGATCTATACGACTGGTGGCCCTGGTAAATCATACCGCACAGTCTTTACAAATGGACTGCCCATTGCGTCCGAAGTGATGCTTTCTGCAATTTGTGACCTCACCCTATCGGTTCTCAACGATGCCAACTGGTACTGGACCAGTGGTACTTATGGTGACAAGGCAAGCTTCACAAGAACCTTTATCAATACTTATCTGAACCTTGATGGGACAGCATTCACAAGTAATCCCAACTATCCGACAATGTTGTTTAAGGATGAGGTGAAGAACAGGGATTTAAGGCTCAAACAGACCATCCGGTTAGGCGATTACAAAAGGCTGAGCGGAGGCGTACTTGTTCCTGCCCCACCTTTGTTCTCCTATACCTTTACAGGATATATGCCCATCAAATGGACTCTTGATGACATGTATTATGATACCCGTGACTTGAACATCAATTCAATTTCTGAATTCCGTTATGCCGAAGTGTTGTTGAATTATGCCGAAGCAAACGCTGAACTGGGTACACTTACCGATGCCGACTGGGCAAAAACCATTGGCGTCCTTCGTACAAGGGGTGGGATTACTGCTGGCCTTAGCGCTTTACCAACTGTCGTCGATCCTTACTTGAAGGCAACTTACTTCCCCGACATCTCCAATCCTGTGATCCTGGAAGTCAGGCGTGAACGTGGGATCGAATTGTGCCTTGAAGGTTTCCGTTTTGCCGATATTCTCAGATGGAAAAGAGGCCCGCTTATGAACCAGGAGTGGAACGGTTTTTATGTACCAACCCTTGTGACACCAATGGACCTCAACGAAGACGGCATCCTTGATGTGGCTTTCTATCAGGGAACCAAACCCACACCTGCGGTTTCTGGAGTTACTTATGTTGACGTTTCAGATCTTGTTAGTGGCAAGGCAAATTCACAAAAACTCAAGAACGGTACAAGTGGTGAATTGACCTGGATGAACAATATTTCCAGAAAGTGGGAAGATAAGATGTATTATTACCCAATCCCACCAACCGATATTATCACCAATCCACATCTTACCCAGAATCCGGGATGGTAATGTGTTGATATAGATTGAAATACAATAGAAATGTATTGAAATGAATAGAAATAATTAGTTTGGACTAAACAATCCTGTTGAGGAATCAATGGGATTGTTTCAATCTAAACTATTGATAACTATAATTTTATGAAGATATATAAATTTTTAGCTTACGGGTTGTTTCTGACATTGTTCCTGACAGGTTCCGTATTTGGGCAGGATAAAAAAACCAAGTCGTTTAATATCATTACCTACAACATCAGGATGAACACACCTGACGATGGCGTGAATGCCTGGCCACTGAGGAAGGATAAGGTTGCTGGATTGCTCAAATTCCATCAGGCCGACATTTTTAATGTACAGGAAGCACTCCCTGAACAGATGGACGATCTGGTTGCCAGTTTCCCCGATTTCGACCATGTTGGTGTTGGCCGTGATGATGGAATCCGTAAAGGTGAACATATGGCGGTGTTTTTCAGTAAAATCAGGTTCACAAAATTGACTGATGGAATGTTCTGGTTGAGCGAAACACCCACAAAACCTGGTTTAGGTTGGGATGCAGCCTGCAACCGGACTGTAACGTGGATTAAACTAAAGGATAAGGTGACGAAAAAGACCTTCTATGTCTTTGACACACATTTTGACCACCGTGGCAACAAGGCACGTGAAGAGTCTTCAACGTTGATCCTAAAATCGATTAAAGAGATCAATAAGGAGAATCTCCCGGTTATCCTGACAGGTGATTTTAACCTTACCAAAAAATCGGTTCCGATCCAGATGATCCTTAAGGAATTGAACGATGCAATCGACAAATCGGTTACTTTGCCTTATGGTCCAGAAGGCACGAGCGGTGGCTTCAATGTAAAGCTTATGCCATACAAGATCGACTTTATCTTTATCAATGATAAGGTTAAGGTACTCCGGCATGGTGTGCTCTCCGATTCTTTTGGGCTGTTCTACCCTTCAGACCATTTGCCTGTTCTTGCCGAAGTTCAGGTACAATAATTTGAATGTTCTTTTCAACTAAAAAACCCTGACCGGTTGTAGAAACCGGTCAGGGTTTTTTGGTTTCACCTCTCAAAATCTCTATCCTTCACTCTCTTTCATAGACTCCGTCCGGAACGGGTTTGATTGTCTGTCAACCCGTTGAAAATCAAACGCTGTCAGGAACTGCGTAGGCTGACAGGTTTGAGACAGGTCCAAAAATTGGGTTTAAAAGTATTTCCAAATTTTCAAACTGTATGATAAAATCACCGGAAGGGCGACCACAGGGATCCGCCCCCACCGTCATCGGGTTGGACGTTCCGATTGGATAGGGCGGCCACAACGGCCGCCCCAACCAATGGAACAAGGCGGTCATATGGGGTCGGCCCCTAACGGATCATAACCTTAATTGTTTGTGATGTGCCCTTATCGTCGATATTCAATAAATAAACACCGCTGCTAAGGTTTGGTAACCCAATGATATTCAGATTTCTGGCACCCAATATCTTCGTAAGCACCACCTTGCCCAAACCATTGACCAATGTAGCAGCTGCACCATCGCTAACTTCTCCAATCACTCGGATTTCATTATTGCCTCTGGCATAGGCAGTTATTTTTCCTTGCAGCACCTGATCTTCGATTCCACTGACGATATCGCCCGTGTGAAGGTAGAACCTCCCCGCACCGGCAGTATTGGCCGAAACCACTGCTTTATAGCTCACTTTGGAAAGATCTGTGAATGTGTTAGTTAGCTTATCTTCCAGGATTACCTTGCAACCAGCTTCCAATTGGACGGTTTGGACAGTGAAGACAATTTCGCCGGCGGTTTTGGAATCGATGCCGACAGGGATGATCATTTTCTCGTAACCGGTTGGTGGGAGGCACTGCAATTGGAACTCGACGCCATTGTCGTCAACCAATTTTGTGTAGAGGGCAAATGATTTGTCGGTCGTGAAAAGCCCTGCATCGTAACCAAAATCTAGCCCTTTGGTCGTCCCATCAATAAATTTGATCTCTGTATAGAAAGAATTTGTGCCACTGTTGGCGGTCAGTTTAATGGATGGATATTCCGACTGTGCGGCTTTGAACGGGGCATCATATTGATGAACCTGCATGGCGGGGGTAAACAAAACTGTAGGAACCTCATCTTTCACTTTCATAAAAAATCCCTGCCCAACTGCTGCCTTGTAGGAGGCACTCGCATTGTTGACCACCATATATTGTCCTTGACCCGAACTCTGGTCCCAGAAATAAAGGCCTCCATTAACAGACTCGAAAGCACTGGTATTGGCTGTTATGAAGTTATCAGTCCCAGCCAAGGCGTTGATGTTGACAGCCGATGTGAACGGGTTGCCAATGCAGTTCCATCCTTTAACCACTGCAACTGTCGCTGTGGCGTTTATAATTCCTTTGAACCTCAATACTTCAACTGGATCCTGTACCCTGACCATATACCCTTTCCCGAGGCCGAGCGCACGTGTGGTTGTGTCTGTGAAGTAAGGGTTCCACAAGTCTTTAACAGGATCATAGTCCATCATACCGTATTGTACGGGACTTGCCCCAGATACGACCGGGATATCCAGGTTGTCGTCAATGAAAGCCTTGATGGACTGATTGCCTGTCGGCGAGGAGATAATGTGCCACGCATTTTCGGACATATACCTCTCAACCAATGCATTACCCGATCCGGAAAAAGTAGCTGAGGCAATGAGTGAACCTGTACCATTAGCATCCGACTTGATGATGATGGAACCGTTGTTGGTACTTGTCCCTGTTAGTGAAACACTGCCGTTCGGATTGATCGTCAGTTTACCCCCTGCGTCAACAGAAAGCGTATTGCCTTCCGGTTTGGAACTTACATTCGGAATGACCACGATGTCTGCTGGTCCTGGAACGGTGCCGCCATCCCAATTGAGAGGTTCGCTCCATGCATTGATATTGCCCGAATGTCCACCTACCCATGTGATGGTCGCTACAGGCTTCACACTGATGCTGCCTGAAGGTGTACCCGATCCGGCACTGTTTACAGCCCTCAGCCTGACAAGATAGGTTGTGCTATTGGTCAATCCTGTAATCACAACCGGGCTTATAGTAGTTTCAGGCGAGAATGAGGTCCAGGATGATCCATCGTTAATTGAATATTGGTAATTGGTGATTGCAGAACCCCCATTATTGGAAGGTGCTGTAAAATAGATTGATGCCTTATTGGTTCCCACTACAGCGGAAAGGGAAATCGGATTACCTGGTGTACCCGCCGGTGTTATTACGCTGACTGCCACAGAGGCTGTCCCAGTACCTGCAGCGTTTACTGCCCTTAACTTCACCTGAAAAGTTGTCTGATTGCTCAAACCTGTAATCGTAACCGGACTGTTAGTAACCGCAGGGGAACAAGCAGTCCAGGAAGTCCCATTGTTGACCGAATACTGATAGTTCGTAACCGCCGAACCGCCATTGTCGGCAGGTGGTGTAAAGGTGATCGAAGCACCGTGGTCTGATGGAGTGGCAGAGAGGGCTGTTGGGGTACCCGGAGTTGTTCGGGGGGTCACACTGATTGCCGAAGAAGCAGCTCCTGATCCCCTGCTGTTGACCGCCCTCAGTTTCACTTGATAGGTCAAACCATTTGTAAGACCTGAAATGGGAACCAGACTTGCAGTAACCACCGGTGAACAGGCAGTGAAGATGACTCCATTGTCGGTCGAATATTCATAATTGGTGATCGAAAAACTGTTGTCGGAACCGGCTGTGAAGGAGATCGAAGCGATGCCATTGCCAGGTGTTGCCACCAAGGAGACAGGCGCATCGGGGGCACAGGTACTGACAATAAAAGCACCCGAAATGGCACTGCTCTTTGACGCACAATCGCTGCCAACAATACAATAGTAATACAATGTTCCGACTACAGATGCCTGCGGCGTATAACTGTTGGTGCGTGCCCCATTTTCTGAACCCAAAGTGCTGCCCCCACTGTTGCTGCTGTCGGTATTGCTGTACCATTGATAGGTTACTTTAGGACCGGTGGCCGTTACTGTTATAGGTGTGAATGTTCCACCCGAACATTGTGTCTGTGTTGCTGTTGTCTGGCTTGTAATAGCCGCATTGGCGGTCAGGACTCCGCTGACGGCCACATTGACCGTTGCCGCATCGGTGGAGGTAATGGCGATATTGCCAGAGGGTGTACCTGTAGCAGAAGCCGACATCCGCACATAAACCGTTTTTGAGCTAATAGGTTCAAATGTGATACTGCTTGCATAACCTGAACCTGATGAGGTTGAAACCTCAAAACCATCAGGGGCAGTAACAATTTCATTGTCAAATAGATTTTCTCCTCTTACTGTGATGTACTGGCTTTCAGATACCGTTCCAGAACAGGCCGCAAAGGGGTTTATGGTTCCATTTGTGGTCAGTCTCGGGAAAAACGGATAGGAAACATTAAAGTTGTCCATATTGGTAAACCGGTTGTCGTTTAATGAAAAATACGCATAAACCACTGCGGCATTGGCCATTTGGGTATTTGAGACGCCTGTCTGTGTTTTTTCAGTTACTAGGGTATAAACAGTACCGTTAGGGTCAGAATTGTAGATTTGCGTCTTCAGGTCGAACATATTGCCGCCGGTGTTGGTCATCGAAAATACCACATAATACCATTGAGAAGCTGTCAAAATAAAACCTGCACCCTGGTCAGTCATAACAGTGTTGTTTGCAAAAAATCCACCGGAGGCATGATTGGCAGTTCCCAACCCCACATTGGGGTACAAATAGCCCGAAGTGTTGGTTTGATCGGCTGAATAGCCAAGCCCGCAATAACCATTGTTTGATGTATTGTAAAAATACGCGCTTGCACTGTAAGTCCGCCCTGAAGTAAATGGTATTTCACCACCTTTTGTCCAGAGATCGGTATAACCGGTAAAGCCATTGGCAACTGATCCGGAGTTTCCGATACCGCCGGAACCAATATTTGAAGTATGGACATCACCGTCCGGAACGAAATAATAGTTAAGCTCTGGCGTATCCGTGTTATGATTGAAATCTATGGTCTCGGAACGGTTGGTGAAAATAGCCCTTGGATTTTTTAGGGCCGTTGCAGTCTGATAAAGGACTACGGGCAATGTGCCAGAATATTCAAAAACCTGCACGGTGTATTGGTTCCCATATTCAAGGCCTGTTAAGGTGACAGAATTCCCGGTACCGTTATAGACACAGTAATAGCCCGAGGATCCCAACTGTGTCCCCTTTGAATTCCAGTCTGTACTGCCGGTATAAAGTGTGTTGTCGGTAGGATTGGTGATGGCTCCACCCACCAATTTAACAAATACGGCCCTGTTGCTGCCGTTGCCGTTGGTCCAACCGATCGTCATCTGGTTGTTGCCGATGTTCGAAAAGACAATATTGCTTGCCTGGGTCGATGGAACAGTATATACAGTTCCGGTGGCGGCCACATTTTTGGATGTTACTCCCGGTGAAGTAAGGGTAATATTTCCTGAAGGTGTACCGGTTGCCGAAGCTGCCAGCCGTACATAAAGGATTGTATTTGAAACTCCCCCTTCGATTTGTGTTAAGGTCAGGCTGCTTGCGTATCCCGATCCGAGGGAGGTGGAAACCTCAAATCCAGTAAGGGGGATAACGGTGATGTCGCCGCTTAACATGCGCCCGGAGGCTGAAAAATTCTGCGCCGAAGAGGCTGTTCCTGATCCAGTTACAAACGGCGACAATGTTCCCGTTGTAGTGATCGTTGGGTCGTTTACAACGGCAGGATTCCCGAGGTCCCAACCTACGCCTCCGTTCAACGAACCTCCATAACCCCTTCCGGTATTGTCTGTTAGATAAGTTCCGCTACCATCGCTCATTTTATAATAACCTGCCAAACCAGCTTCATTCCCATTGAGTTCATTGTACATATTGTTCTGGATCTGTGCCTGGGTGCGGGTTGTGCTCCATATCCTGAATTCGTCAAGTCTTCCACCAAAGAAGGTCCCTGATGAACCATTCATACTTCCCAGATAAATTGGACCTGAACCTGCATTTGCACTTGCCGTGTTGGCAAAACTAAAAAATACCTCGCCGTTTTTATAAACTGTAACGGTTCCACCCGATCTTGTCACCGCAAAGTGGACCCATGTATTTTTATAAGTCCCAGCAGAGCCACAATTTACCGCATTTCCGCCAATCCACGCAAAAAAAGTTCCTCCCTCTATACTTACCTCGAGTCCAGTGCCATAAAAGATTCTGGTCCAGGAGCTGTTGTCTGTCTGGTTTTGCCACCATTCGACCGTAAAATCGCCTGTTCCAAAATTGCAGGATGGCATTGCGGGAAGAGTAACCGTTCCATTCGATCCATTGAACCAAAGTGCGTAATTGTAGGTTGTCTGGGAACTGGGATTGTTTGACGCAGTTGTGACGTTGTACCTTTCGAGACCTGCTTCCCCATTGTATTCAAAGACTTGCATCGTGTAGGGTGTGCTGCCGTTCAACCCGGTCAAATTAACCCAATTGGAAGTGCCGTTATAAACACAATAATACCCTGATGTTCCCAATTGTGTCCCTTTTGAATTCCAGCCGGCACTTGCCGTATAGGTCGTATTGTCGGTTGGGTTTGTAATAGTTCCGGAACCTGCCTTTACAAAAACTGCCCGTTTGGTGCCATTCCCATTGGTCCAGTTTATGGTCAACTGACTTCCTGCAACAGGTGAGCAATAAACACTGTATGCCTGGGTTGTCGGTGCAACATATACAGAACCGCTGGCCGCCACATTTTGGGTATTAGCCACTGCTGAAACAAGGGTAATATTTCCAGAAGGGGTACCGGTAGCGGAAGCCGCCATTCGTACATAAATCGTTGTACTTGCAACAATTCCAGAGGCTTGTGTCAAGATCAGGGTACTGCCATATCCCGAACCCGAGGTGGTTGAAATCTCAAAACCGGTGGGGGCGGTAATTGTAATGTCATTGGTCAAGGCAGTGCCTGAAACCGAAAAGTTTTGTACTGCGGAAGCAGTTCCCAATGGAGCCGAAAATGCTGACAGTGATCCGGTTGTGGTGATTGTAGGCCCAAGAATGATGGAGGAAGTGCCTGATGTCCAAGAAACGCCATTTTGCAAGGTTCCGTTGTAACCATGGCCTGTAAGATCTGACAAAGCAGTACCGCTACCTTCGTTCATCTTATAATAGGCCACCAATCCTGTTTCATTCCCATTCAGTTCTTTGTTTTTATTGTCCGATATTTCAGTTGCCGAACGGACTACATTCCATATTCGTACATCATCCAGCGATCCGTTTAAAAATTCGCTGGTTCCCGAATATGCTCCAAGACAGTTCATGAAATCTATAGCAGGCAGATTGGCATCGGCTGCATTTGTTTGATCATACTGGGATCCATCAACATAGGAAGTAAATTTGCCATTTCTTGACCAGGTTACTGCAAGGTGGTGCCAGGTTATTCCATCCAGGATG
Organism: uncultured Bacteroidia bacterium; assembly: GCA_903927965.1. GTDB lineage: Bacteria > Bacteroidota > Bacteroidia > Bacteroidales > Prolixibacteraceae > JAAFHB01. Next base: position 25,707 of record CAIYPA010000554.1, read on the forward strand.
GTTGCATACGGGCCCCAAGTTGGACTTGATGGCGAGGTTGAGATAAGGTGGTTGTGACCGTAATAACCAGCTACGAAATATGAAGTTGTCTGAACACGATAAACAGAATTCATTAAAGTCCCTTTAAACCAATATTCTACGGTTATTGCTGTACCGTTGGAGAAATTGCTGTTCCACAATGCATTTGGCAAAGAAACATAATCGTTGGTCCCGTCAAAACTTAACCCATAGTTTGTTTGTGCTTCCGATTTCTCAAAGCAGAACAAGAGCAAAAGCCCTAAGATTAGGACTGAAAAAATCTTTGGAGTTGTCATATTAGAAAAGTTAAAAATTTTTATTTTTCGGGAAATATTTTTTCCTTTTTGATCCATCTTTTTACATAAGATTTCAAAGATAAGTAGTAATAACTATCCAAAAATTTAAAAAGTAGTGTCAAATACGGTATTGTTGAATTTGATACTACTTTTTAAATAATTAATATTCAATTATATAAAGTAATATAGCCTAATAATTCTTATGGGTTTACATTAAAATCAATTTTTTCTGGTTTTTCCTTGGTTTTTTTGAAATAGCACAGGGCTCATTCCCATAAATTTATTGAAAGCCCTGTAGAAAGTCGATTTTGACCGGAACCCCGATTTTTCGGCGATCTGGATAAAACTTAGGTGGTTGTTTTCGCAACAGCCTAAAAGAGTGCAAGCAAATTTTACACGGTATTGGTTGACGTATTCGTTAAAATTCAGCCCATACTCATGGTTGATCAGTTGCGAAGAATAGGTCACATTCGATTGGAGCAAATCCGCAAGGTCGTTCACAGTAAAATTGGGATCAATATAAGGTTTTTGTTCCTCCATCACCTCTTCGAGTTTGCGCTTGAGTACCATTGTTTTCTCATCAGAGGCGTGAATATCCGATAATATTTCATCTTCATAAACCGCGGGCACCTGAATTGGAGCGTTGATCGATAACAATTTCCTGCGCCTGAAAAGCAAAAGGAACAAGACCAATAAGACAATGAAGGAGATCAAGGAGATTGCAAGGATAAAAGTATCTTTTTGTTCGATCAGACCAGACTTGATTCTTCCTTCGCCTTCCGACTTTAAAAAGGCTTGTTCAGCGGCAATTGAGGAGAGGAACAATGTATTTTCGTTCATTTCACCGGTGGTCTTCAGCTTGTACAGCCGTTCTGCGGCTTCATTTGAAATTTTACCAAACTTTCTGCTTAATACCTTGACATCTTTTTTATTGAAGTAAGATTCGAGCGAATCGGAATAGTCCCTCAACAACTGAAGGTCGTTGTTTTTGGATATCAGGTAAATAACAGAATCGGCATAAACCTTTTTCAAATCAGCGTTTGTCTTATCCTTATCAATCAGGATATTGTAAAAAAAAAGCCTTGCCCTTGCGGTTTCGGAATTCACCTGATTGGCATGGAAAAGTGCCTGGTTATAATGGACAAGGCAACTGTCGGTCTGATTAAGGCAACCATAGTAACGGAACAACAGCTCATGCGTTTTGCCCATCGTTTCGTTCATGCTGATAAACAACATCTTATTGTTTTTTAAGGTATCCCTGGCCAAAACTCCATAACCATTTTCAATTGTTAATCCACGGTTTAAAAGGGGCAAAATGGAATCATAACTACACAATTGCATTAAAAACTCCGCTTTGTAGTTGTAGTTTTGGGCCAACAGAAAATTCTTCCGGTCGATAATATGACGGTCAGATAGTTCAAAATAGAATAGTGCCGAATCATTCCTGTTTTCCTTTTGAAAGGATAGGGCTATGTTTAATAGGCTCAATTGCCGTGGGTGGTAATTAAGGTTTCTGGCCACCTTAAAGGCAAGCCTATAAAAAATCCTGGATTGTGGATAGTACTCGAATTTGAAAAACAAATTTCCGAGGTCGATAAACAGGAATGGATCTGACAGGTAAATTTCGTCGGGGTAGGTGGTAAACACCTTCATTGCCTGGACTAGGCAATGGGCACCTTTAACAAGATCTGGTTTCCGGTATTGGTACAGCTCTGCCAAAGCTGCATAAGTGTAGAGTTTTGTAGCCAGAAGGTTCAACGAATCGCACAATTGTAAGATCCTGTAACACTTTATTTCGGCCGAGTCGGGATTATTGGCGTAATCGGCCCACATCCTATCCGAAAGTTCCGTCACAAATTTGGGAACGATCTTTTCATTCACAGGATTGTTTTTGGGGGACAGTGGAAAATGTTTGCAGGAAAGTGGTGTGACAATCAGTACAATAATGGCAAAACGATAGAATGTACAACTTAAAACCTTATAAATATCGTATGTTTTATAGCACACCATCTACTTATGATCGATAATTTCGTTAGTTATTTCGATGTAAAAATATCCTTTAAAATTGAATTTTTTAAGCTTAAAATGTCAGGTTCAGTGATATTTTGTTTCAGGACTTATACGTGATTGCAGATCCTACGTTGGAAGTTGCTGATTGCAAGTTGGCAACAGCTGGAAGAAACTTTATATACAATGGATTCTGAATGGATAGATCAGAAAATTTATTGTTTAAAAGCCTTGTACCATATTTTTCATAAGTTCGCAATAAGCCTGATCTCATCCTCCGTTAACCCATAAAGCTGGTAAACGAGTCGGTCGATTTTGGATTCCAAATTTGAAATGTCCTTATCAGGATACTGTTTTTTGGAGGCAATGATTTTATCAACCAAATCAATGATTTCCTTTCGGTTAACGAATTCTTTCGGGATTGGAACCTGTCCGAAATATTTCCAGATCAACTGATATCCATTTTGGATTGCGGTACAATATTTAGAAATCAACCACCAGCCTATTTTTGAATTGAGCAAACCTAAAAGAAATTTATCATTGCAGGGTATAATCCACATTGAATCATTACAAAAGACGCCTGTTTCATCAAATATAAAGCAAGGTCTAACTTGAAATTTTTGGTACATAATTTTGGGCTTCTCAAATTCATTGTAATAATCGCAAGCCCTCAACTCCCACCAAAAATCGCCCTTATCGGTTCGCCTTTCGGCCTTGTCCTCGAATGGCAACAAATACCTCGCTATGGCAGGATAATTTTTGCTGAACCATTCCCATGCTTCATTGTAAGGCAGTGCCCCATATCTTGGCGTCGGTTCTCCCAAATGATAAGGGTGGTCAACTGGCAGGTTGTGTTTTATGGTAAAGCCTTTAGGGACCATAATCAACCAATTGTCGGCTTGCAAGCTCGAATAGGGCTTGATGTTCCTGCCCAACAAAAACGGTTTGAGCAACTCTTCTGATCTTTTGTCCTCCAAAATCAACCGTTCCTTTGTTTCGTTGTTGACCAGGAATGCCTCTGTAAGGCCGGTCAAAATTCCCCGAAACGAATTTCCGCCAATGTATTCAGAAAGATTGATCGATTTTGAATTGATTTTGTTCAGCAATAACCTGTCCGCTTGTGAGGAGATCACCCATGTTTCAGAACTCAATTGAGAAATACTCATCCTCGCTTCGACAGATCTTGCGTAATCCTCAAATCCGGAATCAAATTTAAGGGTCTTTATCCCCATGGATTTGAATGTTTTACCAGGATTTTCCTTGATCGTATTTAAAATGCATGGATAAGTAGTCGCTTCGTCAAAGACCTGCAAATCGCCAAAATCTACGATCGATTGAAGGTGGTTTTCCAACAAAAACGACCTCAATGGTTTGCCATAACCTGCCTGCATCCATTTATTGGGCATGATAAAACAAAAATTACCGTTTTTTTTGATAATATCAAACCCCCTTTCAACAAAAAAAACATACAAATCGGATATTCCCGTATAGGTCCTGTAATTTTGATTCAAATAGGGTTTAACCCCTGAAAATGCTTCTTGCCTGATATAGGGTGGGTTGCCGATCACTACATCGAAACCGATAAAATCACCTTCATTGTTCAGTACCTCCGGAAATTCGAACCTCCATTCAAAAGCATTTTCGTAGATTTTGTTGCTGCGGATTTCATCAATTTCGGATTCAAGGTGGGTCATTTCATCGGTGAGTTCTTTGACCTGTCTGTTCCAGGTTGTTTTTTCGCTTTTTGTCTTTTCAAACAGGCTGGTTTGAGTCGTTAGGGCAAACAGTTCGCCTTTTACTTTGTTGAGTTTCAAGAGCCGCTTATCGTTATTCGCAATTTCACTTTCAAAATCGTTTTTTATCTCGTTGATCATACGTTCCATGGCCCGCTTCTCCTCCTTGGTTTGGGCGTTCCGGTAGGTCATAATGGCAATCCGGTAACTGTCGATGCTCCATTTGCTTTTTTTCAAAGCCTTTTTGATATCCGAGTCGAGGGCAAAACGGCTGATCAACGAATTGCCACACTTGATGTTGATGTCGATATTTGGAAGGGTTTCCAATTCGCCTGTCGGACGGTAATAGGCATTTTTCAACAGTTCGATCCAAAGGCGCAACCGGCAGATCTTCACCGAATTTGGGTTGATATCGACACCAAAAAGGCAATTTTCGATGATTGTCTGCTTTTCGTGAAACAGAGTTTCCTGGATACGTTGGCTCTCTTTGCTTTTGGGGTTGTAATCGAACAGCTTACCCTCATCATCTGTAACGATCAGCTCGTCATTCTCGACGACTACACTGTATTCTTTAAGGCGAAAACCTTCACGGTCGATTAATATCCTGAGGTGGCTTTTTATGGCAATCATTTCATTGAGCGCCGATACCAGAAAGTGACCGGAACCTACTGCCGGATCGCAGATCTTAAGGCTGTTCAAAATGGTATTGGCTTCTTTGCGGTCTTGGATTTTGTCATAGACCTCTCCAAGGTTTATACAATCCCATTTTTTGACCTCGTTGAATTTTTGGACTACAGCCTGACGGATGGTTTCGCGGCACATGTACATGGTGATAAACCCGGGGGTAAAGAATGAACCATCCTTGTAACCATTGATTTTTTCGAAAATCAAACCAAGTACAGATGCGTTAATGAGCAGTTTATTCTCTTCCTGGATTTCTTCGCTCCCTTCGCTGGCGAAATCGTATGCATTCAGGAACTCAAAAAGATAATCAATGATTTCCAGTTGCCCGGTGCGTTTGTTCCCGAGTTTGTCTTTGATAACTGTCGATGAAAAGATTGAAAGGCTCCCATCACTTAATTGACTGATGAAAAAGCAGGAATGTTCCATTTCCGTAGGTTCAAACAGCGAACTGTTCAGGTAAGGGACATTTGCAAATTCTTTCTTTACCCTGTCG
>CAIYPA010000555.1 GCA_903927965.1 uncultured Bacteroidia bacterium
CAATTTTAATGAACTGATTGTCAGGGGTGGATTGCCCAATTTCTTTTCAAAAGCCCTGCATGGCGATTCAATCAAGGTGGCTTATCTTGGAGGGAGCATCACCGCCCAAAATGGGTGGCGGGTTTTGTCGTTGGACTGGTTCAAAAAACAGTATCCAAAATCCAGCTTCACTGAAATCAATGCAGCCATTGGCGGCACAGGCTCCGATTTTGGGGTTTTCAGGTTAAACGACCATGTCCTGAAGTTTAAACCCGATCTTGTCTTTGTGGAATTTGCCGTGAACGATGGGGGTACACCAGAAGAGAAAATCATCCGTTCCATGGAAGGGATCGTCAGGCAGATCTGGCAGCAAAACCCCAAAACGGACATTTGCTTTGTCTATACACTAAAGGATTCATTTCTCGAACCAGCCAAACAGGGTCAAATGCCGACCTCGGCACTCACGATGGAAAAGGTTGCCGATCATTACAAGATCCCCTCGATCAATTTTGCAGTTGAAGTCAGCAAGTTGGTTTTTGCAAATCAGCTTATCTTTAAAGATGCAGCCAAAGAGGTAAACGGGATAAAGGTATTCAGCCCTGACGGCGTCCACCCCTTCCCCGAAACAGGCCACGTGATCTATCAGGGTGCAATCGCTCGTTCGTTTGAAACGATGGGTGCCCGAAATCCTTTCAAAACAATGAAGCACAAAATGTCAAAACCTATGGCAAAAGACTATTTTTCAAACACAAAAATGGTCAATCTGAACCAGGTGCAACTGAGCAAAAACTGGCAAATCCTGAAAATCAAGGATCAACCAGGATTTACAGGTTTTGGAAAATATCTTGATGAATTCGGAAAGGCAGGTCAAACCGGCGAAACATTGACCATCCGGTTCAAAGGGAAAGCCATTGGTGCTTATGACATTATGGGTCCCGACGCAGGCAGGGTGATCGTTCAGATTGACGGTGTGGTTAAGGATACTATTTCCAGGTTTGACGCTTACTGTACTTATCGGCGGATGAACTATTTCCTGATCGACCATTTGCAGGACAAGGAACATGAGGTTGTTTTTAGAGTATTGGCTGAGCCATTCGACAAAGTTGCGATCCTGCAAAAGAGGAACGAAACGATGAAAAACCCTATGGATTATATAGATAACAATTGGTACATAGGGAAAATCCTTGTCGATGGGAAGGTCAGATGAATTTTGAATCATTTTAAATAATCAAATTATACATACTACTATTCCAAATTTGCTTGCACATATAGATTGAGAGAACTACTTTTGAAAAATTGATTTCCTTTCAATTTTGAATAACGTACGCTAACAGGAATTTTTATGCATGTCGTTGTCTGTGTCAAAATGGTGCCTGATACCACCCAGGTTAGTATCAATCCAGAAACAAATACCCTTGTTCGTGATGGAGTCCCCTTTATTACAAATCCTTACGATACGAATGCCGTAGAAGAAGGCATCCGTTTTAAAGATAAATACGGTGCCTATGTAACCGTGATTTCCATGGGTCCACCTTCCGCTACCGCAGTCCTCCGGAAAGGGCTTGCAATAGGTGCCGATGAAGGTATCCTATTAAGCGACAGGGTATTCGGTGGTGCAGACACCCTAGCAACAAGTATGGTTCTTGCGGCTGCCATCGTCAAGATTGACAAAACACGACCAGTTGACATCATCCTTTGCGGTAAGCAAACCATTGATGGCGATACTGCCCAGGTAGGTCCTGGAATCGCACAGCGCATGAACATTTCGCAGTTGACGCTCGTCAACGAAGTGCTTTCTGTCGATGAAGTCAAAAAATCCATCAAGGTCAAACGCAAGCTCGAAAACTACGAAGAGATTGTCGAGTCTGTTTTACCAACCATGATTACCGTCGAACGCGAAATCAATACCCCACGTTATCCGACTGTTCCAGGACGGTTCGTTGCGGAAGATTCGGTCATCCAGATCTGGGGCAATGATGTCTTAAAACTAAATGTACAGGAAATCGGCTTAAATGGTTCGCCTACAAAGGTTAGCAAAATATTTGCTCCGGTAAGGGACAAAGGGGAGATTGTGATGGGAGAAGGGGAACAACAGCCAAAAGCCATCACCGCTATCTTCGATAAATTGGTCGAAAAAAGTTTTCTTGAATTGAAATAATCGCATACTCAATCCTATATGTCAACGATTCCCAAAAGACCCAGAGGCACGATCCTTTTATTGGAAGGAAAATGTATTGCCTGTGGAGCAAGGTGCCAGTCGGTATGTCCGGTGGATGCCATCGAAATGAATGAAAAGGGGGAACCCATCATTGATACGCAAACCTGCACCATTTGCAGGAAATGTGTTAAAGAATGTCCGGTCGATGCCATTGAGAATTATCTCACGCCGGCTGAAAAGGAACAAATGGCGGTTTTCGAGACTTGGAAAGCCTCAGCAGCCAAACAGGTATCCAAAGAACCCAAAGCGCCTAAAGAACAGGAGCAGCCAGTCGCAAAGAAGCCAGAAGAAGGTGGGATTGCCGATTGGAAAGGTGTTTGGGTTTTTGTAGAACAGGTGAATGGCAAAGCCCACGATGTAGCATGGGAATTGCTTTCAAAAGGAAAAACGCTGGCAAACGATCTCGGTGTTGAACTGGCAGCTTTTGTAATTGGTGAAAATATTCAGCATCTTGCAGATGAAGCTTTCGGTTTTGGAGCAGATAAAGTGTATATTGTCGATCATCCTACGCTAAAATCTTATCGTACAGATCCTTATGTAAAAGCGACAGTTGATCTGGTCAACCATTACAAACCGGAGATTATCTTAATGGGAGCCACCGGACTTGGAAGGGACCTTGCCGGGGCAGTTGCCACACAGTTAAGGACCGGGTTAACAGCAGATTGTACAGGTCTTACCATTGATAAGGTGAACAGGTTGCTTGAGCAGACCCGTCCTGCATTTGGTGGCAACATTATGGCAACCATTTTAACGGAAAAATGCAGGCCGCAGATGGCCTCAGTTCGACCCCACGTAATGCCCAAATCTGAATTTATCAAAGGGAAAAAAGGTGAATTGATTATCGAACCATTTACTTTGGACGAAGCCGATATCACAACCAAGGTTGTTGAGATTATTTCATCGGCGAACAAAGGAATGGTGAATATCACAGGATCAAAAATCCTTATCTCTGGTGGCAGGGGAATGACGAGCAAAGAGAGTTTCAAACTGCTTGAAGAACTTGCCTCTGTTGTCGGTGGTGTAGTTTCGGGTTCACGTTCTGCTGTTGACAACGGATGGATCGAACAGCCACGACAGGTTGGTCAAACGGGCAAGACCGTCCATCCCAAACTGTACATTGCTTGTGGGATCTCGGGTGCAATACAGCACCTTGTAGGGATGCAGGATTCAGATTTTATTATTGCCATCAACAAAGACAAGACAGCCCCGATTTTCAGTGTGGCGCACCTTGGTATCGTTGGCGATGTGTTTGAAATCATACCTGCGCTGATCAAAAAAATCAGGGAGTCAAACGCCATAATCGTTCAATAAATTTCTAATCCAATAATATTAAGCCTCATGACGGGTATAGAGCGTATCATATTTGCAACCATCTTTATAGCAGCCATATTGTTCTTTTTAAAGAATGTTTTCAGGTTATTTGCCATTCTTTGCCTTGGGAAATGGGAAAACCGGTTCGACCACCTCTGGTTGCGCCTCGGAAACCTGATCAAATATGGGTTTGGTCAAAAACGTGTTGTTGCCAAGCCTTTTGGGATCAACCACTTTTTTATCTTCTGGAGTTTCATGACATTGACCATTGTCTATGTCGAGTTTCTGATCGGGGGCATGTTTCCGAAGTTCAACCTTCGGTTTTTAGGTGATATCCCTTATGGAATCATCCTGAGTGTAGCCGATGTAATGTCGCTTGTGGCCATAGTTGCGATCCTGATTGCCGTTACACGAAGGACGTTTTTCAGGAAGAAATCGATCTCAGCGAATTTCGAAGCCTACTTTATCCCTTCACTGATTGCCATTCTGATGGTAGCCTATTTTGTCTCCAATTCATGCGAAGCTAGTTTAGGAAATCTTGAATTTATTAAATGGCAACCAGTAACTGCAAGCCTTGCTGCTTATTGGAACGGTACGGATCCCCATACCATTCACCTGATTTCGCGCTCAGCATGGTGGATACATGCAGTTGTACTGCTTTTCTTTTTGAATTATCTGCCTTACAGCAAGCACCTTCATATTCTTGCCTCACTTCCAAACTGTTTCTTTAAAAGTGATACATTGGTTTCAACAGTGCCACTTAAACAATTGAAAAAAGGGGAAGATTTAGGGATTTCAAAAGTTGTCCAGTTTACCTGGAAAGATATCCTCGATTTTATGGCTTGTACCGAATGTGGAAGGTGTCAGGATGTATGCCCTGTTTCTCAAACCGGTAAAGTATTGAATCCCAAAGGAATAATTCATGAGTGCAAGCTCAATATTTTCAAAAATGGCGATGTGATCCGTGCATCCCGCCCAAAAGATATGCTGGCTTCGGCTCCACTCAATGCAAAAATGCAAATTCCGTTGGTCAATGGAAGTGAGCTAAGCGTTGACAAAGAGGCATTGTGGGGTTGTACGACTTGCGGCGCATGTATGGAAGCCTGTCCTGTCTTTATCGAACACGCACCCAAGATTGTACAGATGCGCCAGCACCTGGTGATGGAAAAATCGGACTTTCCACACGAATTGATCACCTTCTTTGAAGCCTCCGAACAGCGGTTCAATCCATGGGGCATTGCTCCGACCGACAGGATCAAATGGGCCATGGACTTAAAAGTGCCCTTGCTTTCAGATGTCAAACAGGCTGAATATTTGTTCTTTACAGGATGTGCAGGTTCGTTCGATTCACGGGCACGCAGGTCAACTAATGCTTTCGCGAGGATATTGAACCAATCGGGTATTTCATGGGCTTCCCTTGGAAATGAAGAAAAATGTTGCGGCGACTCGCAGCGCAAACTTGGGAACGAATATGTTTTTAACAAACTTGCGGTTGACAACATTGCCACCTTCAAGAAGTATGGCGTCAAGAAGATCATCACCCAGTGTCCCCATTGTTTCAATACATTAAAGAACGATTACAAACAGTATGGCATTGAACTTGAAGTGATCCATCATACCCAACTGATCAACACCCTGATTGCGGAAGGGAAGATCAAGGTCAAACAATCGGACGATAACAAAACGGTCTTTCACGACTCATGTTACATAGGGCGTTACAACCGGATCCTTGACGAACCTCGCGATATACTGAAAGCTTGCAACGGTCATAGTCCGCTGGAAATGGCCAAGAACAAAACCAACAGTTTCTGTTGCGGAGCAGGTGGCGGCAGGATGTGGATGGACGAATTGCCGGGCAAACGCATTTATCATGAGCGGACCCTTCAGGCACTCGATACCAAAGCCTCAACAATCGCGGTATCGTGCCCATATTGCATGACCATGTTCGAAGACGGGCTCAAGGAAGAGAAGAATCCTGGACAGGTCAAAGTCAGGGATATTGCCGAATTGGTGGCAGATACGATGATTGTTTGATACTTTGTCATTATACCGGTTACCATGTGATCTGTTTTATAAAATCAAATCTCGCCAAGACTCTAAAGAATCTAACAAACAAGCCTTTGCGTAACTTTGCGTTCTTTGCGAGACTTTAATACTGACAAAATATTTCTCGCAAAGCCCGCTAAGAACGCAAAGAGTCTAATAAACAAAACTTTGCGGAACTTTGCGATCTTTGCGAGACACTTATAAAGACAAAAGGTTTCTCGCAAAGCCCGCGAAGAACGCAAAGGCATCCATAGATATTATATGATCTTTATGAAAAAGCCCGTCTCTGGAATCCTCATTTTTTGCGTTTTCCTTTTTTTAGTGATCTCCTGCACCCAACAGGAGCAAAAACAGGAAGTAAAGACCAAAATTACTGAATTTCAAAGTTTTAAGCCATATACCCGTTGGTGGTGGTTTGCTGCGAAGTTTACAAAGGCTGATATCCGCGAACAGTTGAAATGGGCAAAAGCCAACAATTTCGGTGGCGTTGAAATTGCTTTTATCTATCCGGTTAACCGGAATCCAAAGGCCGAACGGTTTGAATGGCTGGGACCCGAATGGCAACAGATGGTGACCTATGCCAAAACATGTTCCGACAGTCTGGGCCTGGGTTGCGATTTTACATTTGGAACATTGTGGCCTTTTGGCGGAAAGTTTGTAAGCGATGCCGACCGAACCAAAAAATGGGGAGACCCAAATTTCAAGCAGTATCTGGCCAAATCGTGGACCATGCCCGATACCGGTAATGTGCTCAACCATATGGACAAAGCTGCATTTAACCGTTATGCCGAAGTAATGGGAAAAGGACTCCTGCATGCTGTGGCTGGATCGCAATCATCACTTTTCTGCGATTCCTGGGAGGTGGAGACCCAACATCTCTGGACAGACGGTTTCGACCAACGTTTTTTGGCTAAGTTCGGTTACGACATCAAACCCTACATGGACAGTATTTATACACGCACTAACAAGGACCAGCTTTACGATTATATGAAGCTCGTTTCTGAGATGGTTATCAATGAGTTCTACGTCCCGTTTGATCAGAAGTGCCACGATATGGGTGCTTTGAGCCGTGTCCAATGTGCTGGTTCCCCAACCGATCTGATCACTGCATATGCTTCGGTCGATGTTCCTGAAACGGAGGCCATGCTCTACAATCCGCAATATTCCAAAATTGTGGCTTCGGCTGCAGCACTCGGACAGAAACCTATTGTTAGTTCCGAAACCTTTACCTGTTTGTATGGCTGGCCTGCCAACCACATCCGAAACGAACAAACCGCTGATCTTAAAATGGTTGCTGATGCCCTGTTTGCAAACGGCGTAAACCAGATTATCTGGCATGGGATGCCCTTCAATCCGGTAGGTGTCGATACCGTCTTTTTTTATGCGAGTTGCCATGTCGGGAAAAAAGGGAGCCTATCCGCCGAAATTCCTACCTTTAACAATTACATGACCAAAGTATCTGAGAGTATGCGTTTTGGACATCCTTATTCGGAAGTTGCTGTTTACTTGCCACTTGAAGACACATGGATAGCCGGTGAGCTGCCAAAGGAGCTGCAATTGCCATGGGCATGGGGAACCTACGAGTTGCGCTATACCGATTTCAACAAGGAGTTGGATGGTTACCATCCCCTTTGGATCAATAACCATTTTTTGGAGAAGGCAGAATTTAAAAACGGGTCTCTTTCTGTTAATAACCTATCATTTAAGATGTTATATATAGATGTGGATTATCTCGATGTAGCAGCCCTGAATTCGGTGGTCAGCCTGGCAGAAAAAGGGTTGGCTGTATGCCTGAAAAAGAAACCGTCACAGGCTGGGTTTAAAAAGAGCAGCGACTTCAATAGTTTGCTCGGAAAGCTTTTGAAATTGCCCAATGTCACAGACCATTTGAATCAATCAATCGGCTCATCACCTTTGGTCAAAGGTGAAAACCTTCCCGAATTCTGGTGCCGGACAGACGGGAAATCTGCAAAGATCTTCTTCGCCAATCCGTTGAGCAAAAAGATGACTTATCCGATGAAATACGGGATGGCTTTGCAGGATTCGGTGATTGAAAGGCCAGTTGTGGTCAGTTTCAAGGGGAAAAGCACACCTGTTTTGTTGAAATTTGAGCCGTACCAATCAATATTGCTGGATATTGACGGATCTGGAAATATGAAATTTGAGGACATTACTTTTGTTCCAAAGACACCGGAAAAAGAAATAGGGAAATAAAGGGAAATAAGGAAATAGATAGAAATAAGGAAATAAATAGAAATAGATAGAAATAAAGGAAATACATAGAAATGCATGGAAATACAGGGAAATGCCAAGAAGTCATCAAAGTACCAAGATTCACAAAGGTTCGGAGATGTGATTTTCCTCTTAGTGAAACCTTAGTGACTTTGTGACTTAGTGGCAGACGAATAGCTTTCTGGATTGGAATTATCATTAAAATCCTAAACATAAAACAACCTTTCAACATAATTTTTTGTCGGAAGAATATTTATTCTTATTTTCGCATCACAATTGACCCGATTGAAATCAGGAGAGATGCCAGAGCGGTCGAATGGGACGGTCTCGAAAACCGTTGTACTGGCAACGGTACCGTGGGTTCGAATCCCACTCTCTCCGCAACAGACCAACTATAGAATTACAATCCAATTAATTGTAACTTTCAGCTAAAATTCCAAACATTTTATAACTCCCGGATTTATGAAATACTTACTATTTTTCGTTACATTTTCCTTTTTGTGTTCGGCCCTTTCGGCCCAACCGGTTAAAAAATATGCCCTTGTGATCCATGGCGGTGCAGGGGTAATGTCGCAGGAAAGCATGACCCCAAAGATGCAGAAAGAATACCGCCTGGTGTTGAACCGTGCCTTGGAGGTTGGCGATTCGGTATTGGCACATTGTGGCACTTGTATGGATGCCGTTGAAAAAACAATCATTGTGATGGAAGATTCCCCATTGTTCAACGCCGGGAAAGGCGCCGTTTTTACCCATGAAGGGACTGTTGAATTGGATGCCTCGGTGATGGATGGAAAATCCTTGGGGGCAGGTGCGGTTGCTGGGATAAAAGATGTCAAAAACCCGATCAGCCTGGCAAGAAAGGTCATGGAAAAATCGGAACATGTTTTCCTTACAGGGAAAGGAGCCTCACAATTCGCAGTCGAACAAGGATTTAAATTGGTTGACAATAGCTATTTCTACACCGAAAACCGTTACAAGGCTTTACAGGAATTGTTGAAGAAAGAGCGTGAAGCGACAACCAACGACAAACATGGGACAGTTGGATGTGTTGCCCTCGACTCCTATGGGAATATTGCTGCCGGCACATCAACGGGTGGCATGAACAACAAGAAATACGGCAGGGTTGGCGATTCGCCCATTATCGGTGCCGGGACCTACGCCAACAATGCAACAGGCGGATTTTCGTGTACAGGTCATGGTGAATATTATATCAGGTTGGGCTTTTCGCGCGATATATCGGCCATGATGGAATACCTTAAAGATGACATACAAACAGCTTGCCGGAAAGAAGTTGAAAAACTTACAAAGCTGGGTGGTACCGGTGGCGTGATTGGCCTTGACAAAAACGGGAACGTTGCCATGGAGTTCAATACGTCTGGAATGTTTAGAGGGTACATTAAATCGGGAGGGGAAAGGAAGGTTGCGATTTTTAAGTAGGGCGGCTGGCGACTGGCAACTGGCGGGCTGCAAGTGTTGGCTAAAGCGGATGGTTGCTGGCAACCGCTATTGATTAATGAAATACAATTACAGTTTCAGCACTATCAAGCCAGCCGCCAGTTGCCAGCTCAGCCAGCCGCCAGTAGCCATCCTCAGCTAATCGAGCCCCAATTCAAATGGTTCTTCTTCAAAGCGAGGAGCTGCTTTTTCAGTATGTCGTTTTCCGGTTTGTCAAGGCTCGGATCATCGGTGATAATTGTCTCGGCAATGTCCCTGGCATATTGAAGGATCTGACCATCTTTAGCCAAATTACTGATTTTAAGGTCAAAAGCAATGCCACTTTGCTGGGTACCTTCGATATCGCCTGGTCCCCGCAATCTCATGTCGGCTTCAGCAATTTCAAAACCATCGTTTGTGGCGACCATGGTTTCAAGCCTTTTCCGGCTATCGCTCCCCAATTTGAAGCTGCTCATCAGGATGCAAAACGACTGTTCGGCACCTCGCCCTACCCTACCACGCAATTGGTGAAGTTGCGACAGGCCAAACCTTTCGGAGCTTTCGATCACCATTACCGACGCATTGGGGACGTCAACTCCGACTTCGATTACCGTGGTAGCCACAAGGATTTGGATCTCCCCCTTTTTAAACTTCGCCATTTCGGCCTCTTTGGCAGCAGGTTTCATCTTTCCATGAACCATACCCACTGTATAGTAAGGCTGGGGGAACAGTTTTTGGATCTGTTCATAACCTGCCTCCAGGTTCTTGTAATCCATTTTTTCAGATTCCGAGATCAAAGGGAAAACGATGTAAATCTGTCGGCCAACTGCAATCTCCTTCCTGATAAAGTCATAGAGTTGCGCCCTTTTGTTCTCAAAATAATGGACCGTCTTGATCGGTTTCCTGCCTGGAGGAAGTTCGTCAATGACTGAAACATCCAGATCACCATAAACCGTCATGGCCAAGGTGCGAGGGATCGGGGTTGCCGTCATCACCAGAATATGGGGCGGTATAAAATTCTTTCGCCACAATTTCGCCCGCTGCATCACGCCAAAACGATGCTGCTCATCAATGATAACCAATCCAAGCGACTGAAATTGAACAATATCCTCCAATAATGCATGGGTACCGATCAAAATATGCAACTTCCCATTCAATAATTCTTCATGAATGACTGTCCGTTCCGATTTCTTTGTCGAACCGGTCAATAACCTCACATTAATTGACATATCGCCCAAAAATTTCATCACCGACAGATAATGCTGATTGGCAAGGATTTCCGTGGGAGCCATCATGCAACATTGAAACCCATTATCGAGTGCAATCAGCATCGACATCAGGGCGACCATCGTTTTTCCGCTTCCCACGTCGCCTTGTAGCAACCGGTTCATTTGTCTGCCCGAACC
>CAIYPA010000556.1 GCA_903927965.1 uncultured Bacteroidia bacterium
CCCCATGTATGTTTACCTTACGGGGGTAAGGACTGAAAACGAGAAAAATTGTTTTATCAATATTGTTGATGTAACGGATATCAGGCAGGCAGAGGAAAATATGAACCAAAGCGATGAACGGTACAAATCGTTGTTCGAGGGAAACCATTCAATCATGATCCTTGTTGACCCCGCTACCGGCAATATCATCGATGCAAATCGTGCAGCATGTCAGTACTATGGCTGGTCCTATTCCAAAATGTGCAGTAAAAATATATCGGAAATCAACCAGCTTTCAAAAGATGAAATCAGTGCGGAGATGCAACTGGCCAAGGAAGAAAAGCGGAACCATTTTGTTTTCAAGCATTTACTTGCCAATGGAACCATCCGCGATGTGGAAGTCTATTCCTGCCCGATCGCTTTCGGTGATTCCGTTTTACTGTATTCATTGGTAATCGATATCACGGATCGAAAAAGGTCAGAAGATGAATTGCGTGAAAGCAGTCAAAAATGGGAAGCCATTGTCTCAGCTTCACCCGATGGCATAGGAATGGTCTCTTTGGATGGGAAAGTGGAATTGATGTCGGACAAATTACTTGAAATGTATGGTTATGAGATCTGGGAAAGGGAACATTACTTTGGACATTCGGTCTTTGATTTTATTGACCCTTCAAATCATCAAAAATTGTCTGACAATATTGGAAAACTATTTTCAAGCGACATTAACCAGAATATATCGGAATATATCGGAGTAAAAAAAGACAGGAGCACTTTTTATGTAGAAACCAGCTCCACGGTCTTACATGATCGCAGTGGCAAACCTTCAAGCATATTGTATGTCCAACGTGACATTACCGAACGAAAACTTGCAGAGCAGGAGCTGGCATCTGCAACCAAAAAAGCTGAAGAGAGCGAAGATAAATTCAAGTCTATTATCCAATCCCAGGTCGAAGGGATCGGGGTCGTCGATGCAAATGAAATTTTTGAATTCACAAACCTGGCTGCCGCGAAAATATTCGAAACCGGCCCTGATGAACTGACCGGAACTTCACTATATGATTTTTTAACCCCTGAAGAAATATCCAAAATTGAACACCAAACCTTTGAAAGAAAGAGCGGTGTGAAAAACAGCTATGAATTACAGATCGTTACAAAAAAAGGGAATGTCAAGTACCTCCACATTAGCTCTTCCCCTAAATTTGATGACAATGCCAACTATCTTGGTGCGTATGGCGTTTTTAGCGATATCACCGACCGCAAGACAGCAGAATTACTTCGCGACCAACAGTTGAGCTTTACAAAAGCGCTGAATGAAATTGCCCAGGTTATCATTTCAAACGATCAAGCTGAAGATATATTGGAAGGTACGAACCGTATTTTAGGTGAAACCCTGAAATTGGACAGGACATTGATTTACAATGTTTCGTTTGATAAGAATTGTATTACAGGTTTGTGCGAATGGATAAAAGAAGACCATCCGGATATTGCACGCACCAAAGATGTCTATCCCCTGAATTTGTTCTTATTGCCACTTACCGAAATAAAGAATACTCAGAAATATCTGGAAAGTCAATTTGATTCGATAAATCCTTTTTTCAATGTTGACAGTTCGGCAGAAATTCTTCATGAACAGATGCACATTAAAAGCCTACTCTGGTATCCATTTGATTTTGAAGTAAATGGATATTATTTGTTTACTTTGAACCAGATTCGCGAACACAGAAAATGGACATCCGAAGAAATTGGCTTCCTTGAATCTGTCACCAAACAGGTAAGCCTTGCATTGATTAAAATACGGTTGCTCGAAGAAACAAAAAAAGGTGAAATTGAAGTCCAGGATAAGAAAAATCTCCTTACAAACCTGATCATCAATCTGGAGGAAGGTATCCTGCTTGAAGATGCCGACCGGAAAATCATACTGACCAACCAGCTTTTCTGCGATATGTTTGCCATTCCTGCCCCTCCTGAAGCATTGGTCGGAGCCGATTGCCACGACTCGGCTGAACAGAGCAAACACTTGTTCAAAAGCCCGGGGAAATTCATTTCTGATCTCAAGATCATACTGGCAAATAAAAAAACAATCCTCAACGATGAACTTGAACTTATGGATGGACGGTTTTTCGAAAGGGATTATATACCTACCTACCTCAACAATGCTTACAGCGGTCACTTGTGGAAATACCGGGACATCACCGAAAGGAAGCAAGCCGAATTAAAAATAATAGACCTGAATACAAACCTTGACAAAAAAATAGAACAACGGACAGACCAGCTTTCGGAAGCCAATTATCTGCTTGAGCTCGAAATCGAAGAACGCAAAAAAGCAACGGTTGCAATGGAAGGGGCCCT
Organism: uncultured Bacteroidia bacterium; assembly: GCA_903927965.1. Taxonomy (GTDB): domain Bacteria; phylum Bacteroidota; class Bacteroidia; order Bacteroidales; family Prolixibacteraceae; genus JAAFHB01. Next base: position 2,329 of record CAIYPA010000556.1, read on the forward strand.
AAACAGGCTTCAAAAAATTGCAAGTAGGGTACCAGGGGTTGTTTACGAGTTCCGTTTGCGCCCCGATGGCACATCGTGTTTCCCTTATGCCAGCGATGGAGTGAAAAATATATACAGGGTAAACCCCGAAGAGATTTCTGAAGATTCCTCCATTGTATTTGAAAGGATTCATCCTGACGATTTCGAGGGTGTTGTTGCCTCTATCCTGGCATCGGCACAAGATCTTTCGATCTGGCGTCATCAATACCGCGTAAAATTCCCCGATGGAACAGTCCGTTGGTTGTCAGGCGATGCAACGCCCCAACGCGAAGCCGATGGTTCTACCCTCTGGCATGGGTTTATTTCGGATATCACAGAGCGGAAGCAAAAAGAGGACGAACTCAACCGGGTCTCCACTCGCCTTGCATTGGCTACCCGTATAGGCGGAGTAGGTGTTTGGGATTACGATATTGAAAACAACATCCTCGTTTGGGACGATCAGATGTTCGCACTTTATGGGATTAAAAAAGAAGATTTCTCGGGAGCCTACGATGCATGGCAGACAGGCCTCCACCCAGATGACAAGGAACGTGGCGACAAGGAAATTCAAATGGCAATCGCCGGTGGAAAAGAATTTGATACCGAATTCAGGGTCATCTGGCCCAATGGCACAATCCGTAACCTTAAGGCAATTGCATTGGTCCAGCGCGACGATTCCGGGAGACCGTTGAATCTTGTTGGGACCAATTGGGACATTACCGAACAGAAACAGGCGGAGTTCGCCCTAAGGTTAAGCGAAACGAGGCACAGTTCGATGATTGCAAACATTTCGGACGTAATTGCCATTATGGGTGTGGACGGAACTATGAAATACAAAAGCCCAAATATTGAAAAATACTTCGGGTGGAAACCCAATGACTTGATCGGAACCAATGGTTGGTTAACAGTACACCCAAACGATCTGGAGCGTTTACAAAAGGAATTCTATGACCTTGTTAATAATCCCAATACTGCAAAAACTGTCGAGTATCGGTACAAATGCAAGGACGGGAGTTATAAACCGATTGAACTGACAGCGACCAATCTTTTAAACGACAATGTGATCAATGGCCTGTTATTCAATTACCATGATATTACGGATCGGATAAAGGCCGAAGAATTTGAGGACGAACTGCTTAACTTGTCGCTCCAATTAACAGGTATACCGATTTCCCAAATTGATGGGGCCCTCAATATGGCCTTGAATAAAATAGGGAGTTTCCTGGGCGCCGACCGTTCGTATATTTTCGAACTGGACCCTGCCCGAAACACAATGAACAATACGTTCGAATGGTACAGGGAAGGAATCCAACCCGTAATCGGAAACTTGCAGGATGTTCCATGCAATCTTTTGCCCATGTGGATGGAAAAAATCCATCGGAACGAGAATATCATTATCCCTTCGATTCCTGACCTGCCAGAACCATGGATTGCAGAATGTAAGATTTTAGAACCGATTGAAATTCAATCTCTTATTGTAATTCCAATGTTTTTGGACCAACATCCAATCGGTTTTGTCGGATTGGATTCAGTATTTCAAAAAAAGCAGTACAGTACGGCAGAAATCAATATCCTGAAAGTGTGGGGCAACCTGCTCTCCAGCCTGATCAACCACAAGAAAAAGGAGGAGATCATAGAACAGACGCGATCAAATTACGAGACCTTCTTCAACACAATTGATGACTTTCTTTTCGTCCTTGATATTCAGGGTAACATCATCCACACCAATAGCACTGTAACCAACAGGTTGCAATATACAAGCGAAGAGTTGTTGTCAAAATCGGTCCTGATGGTCCATCCTCCCGAACAACGGGAAGAAGCAGGACGTATTGTTGGCGAGATGCTCGCTGGTTCGACAGACTATTGCCCGGTTCCGCTTGTCACAAAATCGGGTGAATATCTGCCTGTCGAGACACGTGTAAAGTCGGGTTTCTGGGATGGGAAACCTGTGATTTTTGGCGTCACAAAAGATGTTTCAAAAATCAAATTATCGGAAGAGAAATTCTCCAAAGCGTTTCAATCGAATGCTGCAATGATGGCCATTACGGGATTCGGGGATGGGGTTTTTATCGATGTAAACGAAACATTGACAAGGACTATGGGTTATGCGCAAAATGAATTGATCGGCAAACGCATATCCGACATCAAACTTTTTGATGATCCGGCATTGCGCCAAACGATTACAGAATCTTTAAAACTAAATAAACCGGTACGGGAAATTGAAATGGTGGCCCATACCAAAACAGGGACACCCATTATTGGCCTTTTCTCGGCCGATGTCATATACATCGGAAAAGATCCCTGTGTATTAACGATGATCGTTGACATTACCGAACGCAAGAAGGCAGAAGAGGACCTGAAGAAAGCAAGGCAGGAAGCCGATCTTGCGAACATTGCAAAAAGTGAATTTCTGTCGCGCATGAGCCACGAGCTTCGTACACCAATGAATTCGATCCTCGGTTTTGCCCAGTTGCTTCAGATGGGCGACCTGAACCAACGGCAAAAAACAGGGGTCCGCCATATTTTAACCAGTGGGAATCACTTGCTTAACCTGATCAATGAGGTGCTCGATATTTCCCGGATCGAAGCAGGCAAGATTTCCCTGTCAATGGAACCCGTACAACTCATCGGGGTTATCCGTGAAATGATGGATATTGTAAGGCCAAATGTTTTGGAGAAACAGCAAACAATTGAATTTATTGACTCTCCCGCCAATTTGATGTTCGTTATTTCGGATAGTAAACGGTTGAAGCAAGTCCTGCTCAACTTGATCAACAACGCCATCAAATACAATTGCTCTAAAGGCACTGTTACGATCAAAACCGATTTGATGCCATCCGAAATACCGGATACTTTTAAAGTCAGGATTTCTGTGACCGATACAGGATGGGGAATTTCAGCCGAGGACATTCCAAAACTTTTCAAACCTTTCGAGCGGATCGGAGCCGAAAAGACAGAAACAGAAGGGACGGGACTTGGCCTGGCTGTAGTTAAAAAACTGATGGATGCGATGTCCGGCATTATTGGTGTGGAGAGCACACCTGGTGTCGGGTCCACTTTCTGGATCGAACTCCCGCAAGGCCAAAGTCCACTTGAAATTATTGATAAAACTGGCATTTTATTGGCTGAGACATCGAAATCGCCAAGTAAAACAGGCACAATTTTATACATCGAAGACAATGTATCAAATATTGAATTGGTCGAACAGGTCCTTTCGACACAGCGTCCGCATATCCGATTGATCACCAACAAGAATGGCCGTTTGGCAATGCCCCTGGCCATTGAATATGAGCCAGATCTGATCCTTCTCGATCTCGATTTGCCCGATATCCATGGTACGGAAGTGCTCAGGCTTCTCAAAGATGAAGAAATCACCCGTAAAATTCCGGTTGTCATTATCAGTGCCGATGCCATGTTGCATCAGGTCGAAAAACTGATGAAGGCAGGTGCCAAGAATTATCTGACCAAACCGCTCGATCTTCCGCTTTTCCTGCTAACTATTGACGAATGGGTGGGGAAGGAAGAGTAATGGCATGGAGCATGGAGCATGGGGCTGGGAGCATGGGGCTGGGAGCATGGAGCATGGAGCATGGGGCTGGAAGCATGGGGCTGGGAGCAAGTGGAAAACGGGTCAGTATGAGAGATAAGGAGAATGGCTCATTCAAACCAGGTTCCAATGTCCAAATTGTCCAACCCGTCCAAAAAGTCCCGTAATGGAAGATAGGAAGAACACGGAAAGAGAGAGTGATAATTTATATGCAATATGCTGTATGATTGCTAATTATAAAATTAAATAAAATATTGCCTGATAATGGATGATAATGATAAAACGAAGGAGCAACTGATTATTGAGCTGCAAAATTTGAAGCGGGAAATGTCAATCATGCAATCAGTTTTTGACAGTCCGACCGAGTTCAATATTTTCGCTCTCGATAAAAGCTATTGTTATATGGTGTTTACAAAATCCCACAAGGAGACAATGAAATCAATCTGGAATGCCGATATCCACCCTGGAATAGACATGACAAGTTTAATTTCAAACCTTGAAGACCGAAAAAAAGCAAAGGAAAATTTCGACAGGGCGATTAAAGGTGAGCACTTTATCATTACTGAAGAATATGGTGACCAATCGTTGAAAAGGGTGTACTACGAAAATTATTATAATCCGGTAAAGGATGCCGAAGGTAATAACATTGGAGTTTCTGTATTTGTCATGGATGCCACCGAAAGAAAAAAAGCGGAGGAAGAGCTGAAGCAACGTGCAGAAGACCTGAACTATTCACAGGAAATCGCAAAAATGGGCACCTGGGAACTCGACCTCACCGTCAATAAGGTTAAATGGTCGAAGAATTATTATCATTTGATGGGATTAAATCCTTCGGATGAAATTGTTGCAGACAATTACTTTAGGAATCATGTACATCCGGAAGATGTCCATTTACTGGACGAAAAACTTAGGGAGATTTATCAAACGAAGGAAGCCACTAGTACCGATATGCGCCTGTTCATGCCTGATGGCCAGATTAAGTGGTTACAAAATAATATTGTACCGGTTTTTGAAGGGGATAATTTGATCCTTTTGCGGGGGGTCAATATTGACATTACCGATAAAAAGATCGCAGAAGAAAAAATCAGGCAGCAAAACGAACGGTTGCATGCCATCATCAGCGCAATGCCCGATCTGATCTTTGTCATCGATAAGGATGGGACGTACACTGAGTTTTACAGTTCCGACACCGAATCGCTGATCATTCCTGTTAACCAAATCGTTGGAACCAATTTAAGATCAATATTTGATGAAAGTTCTGCTGGATTTCACCTCGAAAATATCAATAAATGTATCGACGAAAAAAAGCTCCTCACCTACGAATATTCTATATCTAAATCAGATTCAATTAGTTACTACGAAGCCAGACTTGCACCCATTGGATCCGACAGGGTATTGACTTCTGTCAGGGACATTACCAGTCGGAAAGAAACTGAATTTGAGATCCGCGATCTGAACCAGAACCTTGAACTCCGTATCCAGAAGAGGACAGCCCAGTTGGCTGAGACCAATGAAAACCTTCAGATCGAAATAGATGAACGCATTAAAACCTCAACAGCCTTAAATGAAGCATTGGACCGGCTCCATAAAATTACAGCCAGGATTCCTGGAGCGGTTTACCAATTCAGATTGCGCACCGATGAAACCTATTGTTTCCCCTATGTAAGCGAAGGCATTTATAGTCTTTTCAAGGTCAGCCCTCAGGCCGCAATGGACGATGCCTCGGTTATTTTCAACAAGATACATCCTGATGATCTGCCACCTCTTAATGCCTCCATTTTTGATTCGGCAAGGGAAATGGCACTTTGGCAATATGAATATAGAATATTTCTCGATGATGGGACCGAACACTGGTTAGGTGGGAACTCTATGCCCCAACGTGAAGAGGATGGGTCAATTCTATGGCATGGTTTTATTTCGGATATCACCGAACGGAAACAGGCAGAAGAAATCCTGAAATGGAACCAGTCGTTGCTCAATTTAATGTCGAATTCATCACCCCTCGGTTTTTTGGTGGTCGATAACCGGACCGATGACATTTTATACTTTAATGAACGCTTTGTCCAGATCTGGGGAATTGAACAATTATCGGAACAAATACTAAAAGGTGAACTGAAAAACAACGATATCATCCCCTATTGTCTACCAGTCCTTGCCGACATCCCCGCTTTTGCAGAATCGTGCAAACCTCTTCAACTCGAAGAAAACCGGATTACAATAGAAGATGAAATTGCCTTTACTGGAAACAGGACTGTACGGCGCTTTTCAACACAAATTCGCGGTTCGAACGACGAGTATTATGGCCGTTTTTATATTTTTGAGGAGATCACCGAACGTAAAAGGATCGTGGAAGCATTAAGTGAGAGCCAGAAAATGTTTTCGTTGTTTATGGATTATTTACCGGCAATTGTATTTTTAAAAGACCACGAAGGGAGGACATTGTTTGTAAATAAATATATGGACAAGGCTTTCGGGGCTTCTGGCTGGATAGGCAAGACCATGCTGGAAGTTTTCCCCAATGAACTCGGTCAAAAACTATTGGATGACGATATAAACTCCATGACATTGGGTTATCAGAAAATTGAGGAAAGCCTGACACAGTCTGATGGGAAACTGCATGATTACGAAACACAAAAATTCATCATCGATAGAGAGGGTCACGAACCCTGGCTTGGAGGGATCGCCCTGGATATATCAGACCGGAAAAAGGCCGTTGCCGAAATAATCGAAGCGAGAAACGAGGCCGAAAAGGCCAACCAGGCCAAGAGTGAATTCCTTTCGCGCATGAGCCATGAGCTTCGCACGCCGATGAATTCGATCCTCGGTTTTGCCCAGTTGCTCCAGATGGGAGACCTGAACACTAGGCAAAAAACTGGGGTCGGCCATATTTTAAGCAGTGGAAAGCACCTACTGAACCTGATCAACGAAGTTCTCGACATTGCACGGATCGAATCGGGCAAAGTTCCTATTTTACAGGAACCTGTTCAGATCAACGTTATTATCCATGAACTGGTGGATCTCGTTCATCCTTCGATCGAGAAGCAAGACCTTACTTTTGAACTTATTGATTCACCTGCTAACCAGTTATTTGTAATCACTGATAGACAGCGTTTGAGACAGGTGTTGCTCAATCTGATCAACAATGCCATTAAATACAATTGTGTAAAAGGTAAGGTCACCATAAAAACCGGAAATGGCACAAATGGGCCAGATGGGGTTCCCTTAATCCGGATTTCAATAACCGATACAGGCTGGGGAATATCCGCCGGAGACATTCCAAAACTATTCAAACCATTCGAGCGGATTGGGGCAGAAAAGACAGAAACCGAAGGAACAGGTCTAGGGCTGGCAGTCGTTAAAAAACTGATGGATGCAATGGGTGGCTTCGTTGGGGTGGAAAGTAACCCTGGGGCAGGATCAACATTCTGGATCGAACTCCCACAAAGCACACATGGGAATAATGATATTGATGAACATACAGCCATTCAGGCTATTGCATTGAAATCAGAAAATACATCCGGTACAATCCTATACATCGAAGACAATGTTTCGAACATAGAACTCGTTTCCCAAATTCTTTCCCTTGAACGTCCCCATATCCACCTGATAACCAACAAAAACGGTAGGATGGCCGTACCTCTGGCCATCGAACATGCACCAGACATTATCTTGCTTGATTTGGATTTACCTGATATTCATGGCGCGGAAGTGTTTGAATTCCTGAAAAATGAAAAATCGACAAGTCAGATCCCTGTCATCATTGTCAGCGCTGATGCCATGCCTCAGCAGCTCGATAAACTAATAAAAGCTGGTGCAAAAAATTACCTCACAAAACCGCTCGATGTTCCACTTTTCCTGAGTGTCGTGGACGAATGGATCGCGCAAGGAAAGTAAGGGCCTGGGGCGAGGGTCACCGGCGTGTTGGCGGTGTTCAAATTCGCTATTATCTTGATTTGTACTGTTTTTCGTAATATTTTTCGTAAGCACCCGAAGATACGTTTTCGAGCCAGTCAGTATTGTTCAGATACCATTCGACAGTTTTTTCGATCCCCTCTTCGAATTGCAACGATGGCTTCCATCCCAGTTCACGCTGAATTTTCGAAGAATCAATGGCATACCTGAGATCATGGCCGGCACGGTCTTTGACATAGGTGATCAATTGCTCTGAACTTCCCGGTTCACGATCTAGTTTTTTGTCCATCGTTATGCACAACTGACGGATCAGTGCAATATTGGTCCATTCGTTATGGCCGCCAATGTTATAGGTTTCACCGTTTTCCCCTTCATGAAATACCAAATCGATAGCAGAAGCATGATCTTCGACATAAAGCCAATCGCGGATATTTTCACCTTTCCCGTATATCGGGATCGGTTTGTTGTGCCGGATGTTCTGGATTGCCAGTGGGATCAACTTTTCGGGAAATTGGTTTGGGCCATAGTTGTTGGAACAATTGGTGATCACAATGGGAAGTTTATAGGTATTGTGATAAGCCCTAACAAGGTGGTCGGAACTTGCTTTTGAGGCAGAATAGGGGCTTTGGGGATCATAAGAGGTTGTTTCAAGGAAAAAACCTGTTTCACCCAGCGATCCATAAACTTCATCGGTTGAGATGTGATAAAACCGTTTACCGTCCGTATTGCTTTTCCAGATTTCGTGGGCACCGTTCAACAGGTTAACAGTACCAACAATGTTCGTCATGATAAAAGTCATAGGGTCAAGGATGGAGCGATCTACATGCGATTCTGCGGCAAGGTGCAAAACCCCATCGAACTGGTACTTGCTAAAAAGTGAATTGATAAAAGGGGCATCTGTAATGTCCCCTTTTACGAATTCATAATTGGGCATTGTATCTATATCTTTCAGGTTCTCCAAATTGCCGGCATAGGTGAGAAGGTCGAGATTTACAATTTTGTAATCGGGATATTTGTTCACAAACCGTCTTACCACGTGAGAACCAATAAACCCTGCGCCTCCTGTAACCAAAATAGACTTCACCGTTTCAATTTTAATAGATTCTCAATTTTGAAGGTTCTATAAATTTCTGACACTTTTTTCCCAGTTCCAAGCCGATAAAAGCGTTTCTGCCAGGGATGTTTCAGCCTTCCAACCAAGGACAGTATTTGCGATTGTAGTATCGGCATAGATTTTAACCACATCACCTGGTCTGCGATCTACAATTTTGTAATTCAATTTTACACCTGTAGCTTCTTCAAATGTATGGACTACTTCAAGAACAGAAACCCCTTTTCCGGTGCCAATATTGAAAAATTCAAATCGCTCTGCATTCGTTTTGTTGATAAGCCTATCAATAGCAATGACATGCGCCTTAGCCAGATCGACAACATTGATATAGTCGCGGATGTTGCTGCCATCAGGAGTATCGTAATCATCCCCGAAAACACTAAGCTGTTGACGAATTCCAGCTGCTGTTTGCGTGATAAACGGAACCAGGTTGCCAGGGACACCACGTGGAAGCTCACCAATCAAAGAGGTCGGGTGAGCACCGATCGGATTAAAATATCGGAGGGCTATTACATTAACTTGTGGCGTTACCTGCACAACGTCCCTAAGTATTTCTTCACTGATTGCCTTTGTATTGCCATAAGGGGATTCTGCATCTTTTTTAGGCGTATTTTCCGTAACCGGAAGTTGGTCTGGTTGTCCATAAACAGTACAGGATGAAGAGAATACAAGATTAGAAACATGGTATTTCGACATGCAATCAAGGATATTCATCAGCGATACCAGGTTATTGCGGTAATAGGAAAGGGGCTTGGCAACCGATTCGCCCACTGCTTTAAAGGCCGCAAAATGGATGATAGCATCAATATCTGAGTATTTTTCAAAAAAAGCCTCCAATTGCACATTGTTGAGCAGGTTAAACTCTTCAAACGCAGGTCTTATGCCACTTATTTTTTCAATATTGTCAATGACCTCTGCGGTGGAATTGGATAAATCGTCAATAATAACAACATCATATCCAGCTGCTTGCAATTCAACAACTGTATGTGAACCAATATAACCTGTACCTCCTGTAACCAAAACTTGACGTCCCATAATATTAAATTAATTGAATTCAAATTTACAATTATTTGAATACCTTTGTTACCCTGAAAAAGCAGATTATGGATATTTCGTTTTATTTGGTTGAATTGCTACGGTTGCACGATTGTGTGATCATACCTGATCTTGGTGGATTTATTGCAAATTATCGTCCTGCAGAGATGGATCTTGCCGGGAATAGTTTTAATCCTCCTGTTAAGGAGGTTATATTCACCGGCAAACTGAATAAAAACGATGGTTTGCTTGTCAATTATATTTCTGAAACTGAAGGTATTGGTTATATCGAGGCCCGTCAGGTCATTTCGGAGTTTGTTGACGAAACCTGGTCAAAACTTGAAAATGGGGAAGGGATTGAATTTAAGTGCATTGGCAATTTAAAATATGACCGGAACGAGAAACTGATTTTTGAACCGGCTGTACACGAGAATTTCCTGCTTGAAGCTTATGGGCTCGAAGGTTTCCACTTTCCCCAACTTGAACACGAGAAATTGATCCCGACCAAGCGGCTTTTTGTTGACAAAGAAGCTGTGCGTCCAGTATTTAGTTCACGGAGAGTTAAAGCACTTGCAGTTGGGGTTCCCCTTTTACTCGCACTTATTTTTGTGCCTGTTTCCAAATATATCAGGAATGACAATAAAATGCCCAATCTCCAGACTTCAAGTGCAGCGCCCATCACATTAAATGAGACAATTAAGTCACCTTCAACCTTAAAAATAGACTCGTCAAATTCTAAAGTAGTTGAAAAACCAGTAGTTAAAAAGACTGAATCCGTAGAATTGCAACAATCTGTAAATCAAGCACAACCAGAACCTATTGCAATTAAATCGAATTCACGTTACCGTTTGATCGGCGGCTGTTTTTCTTTGCGCGAGAATGCCGATAAATTTCTGGAGAAACTCCGTTCCAACGGTTTTAAATCTGAAATGAAAGTTCAACCCAACGGTACTTTTCTTGTAATTGTTCAAACCTATACCGATAAGTCTGAAGCCACAGTTGCTCTTAAAAACCTGCGAGAAACAGATCCGGCAACAGGATATTGGATGTCGGCGAATTGATCAGATAACAAAGTTCCCAAACATGTTTTATAACATGTTCAAATGTGCTAAGATAGTCTCCCTGCACTTTTCAATACAGCTTTGAACACCCGCATGAAATTTCCGCCCCAGATTTTCCGGATCTGTTCTTCTGTATAACCGCGACGGACCAATTCGAGGGTGATGTTCCCCATCTGACTTACATCGAAACAGCCTGAAACCGCACCTCCGCCATCGAAATCAGTGCCTATGCCGACATGGTCAATACCGGCAACTTTTACAATATGATCGATGTGGTCAACAACATCTTTCACCGTTGCCAGTTTCTGTGGAAATTTTTGTGCGATCTGCCTCCATTCATCATGGCCTGCTTTCTCTTTTTCCGGTGTCAATCCTTCAAAATTATTGTATTTTGCACGTAGGGCTGTCCTTGCCGAATCGCGTGCAGGGTTGGGTTCCGGAGTTTTCACATAATCGCTAAGAATGCACATCTGGATCACGCCGCCATTTTTGGCAATGGCACGGAGCCCTTCGTCGGTGAGGTTGCGGGGATTGTCGCACATGGCCCTTGAACAGGAATGGCTGGCAATGATCGGGGCAGTCGTAATTTTAAGTACATCAAAAAGGGAGGAATCGGCAATATGGGAAACGTCGATCATCATCCCCACACGGTTCATCTCTTTCACGACCTGAACACCAAATGGGGAAAGGCCATTGTATTCAGGCCCCTTTTTATCGGTTGAGGAGTCGCAGATGTCGTTGTTTAACGTATGGCACAGCGTGATGTACCGCGCCCCAAGTTGCCAGAACTTTTCGATGTTCGACAGATCATGTGCAATGGCATACCCATTTTCGACACCAATATAGATGGCACGTTTCCCGGTTTTTTCGATTTTGTAACCATCATCGGGTGTCCGGGCAATCTGTGCCAGTTCGGGTGCTGCTTCAACACTTTTATAAATCGACTTGATAATCTCAAGTGCTTTCTTGTTTGCATTGGCATGGCCCTCTTCAGTTCGCGGTCCCTGACTTAGAAAAACGGCAAAAAACTGGGCATCCAAGCCACCTTCCTTCATTCTTGGAAAGTCGCTCTTTGTTCCTGAAGTTTGTGCATCATGGCGTACGGCGAGGTTAAAATCCGAATCGACAAGGTTCATCGGCGTGTCGGTATGTGTGTCAACCGTAAAAACGGCATTGTGGATCCGGGCCGCTTTTTGGGCCAATGTCTCTTTCTGCTCTGGTTGAAAGGCAGTTGAAAAAATAAAAACTAAACCGATAAACAAAAGATTCTTCATAAGATTATCCCAATTTTTAATTCCTTCATTCTTTAATTCCTTCATTCTCCGTTTCCCCATCTCCTTATTTATACGATGCCAACCGGCTTAAATATTTCCCGATAATGTCAAATTCGAGGTTGATCTTCGTTCCAACCCTAAAGGCATGAAAATTAGTATGTTCGTATGTATAGGGAATAATAGCTACCTGGAATGAGTCGTCTTTGGAATTGACAACGGTGAGGCTGACACCATTTACAGTTACAGAACCTTTTTCGACGGTCATATATCCCTGTCGGGCCTTGTCAATGTCGAAGTCATAGCTAAAAGTGAAATACCAGCTTCCGTCCGATTCTTCAACTTTTGTGCAAATTGCTGTCTGATCGACATGTCCCTGAACAATATGGCCATCGAGGCGGCCGTTGATCATCATGCTCCGTTCGAGATTGACTTTATCGCCCACATTGAGCAAGCCAAGGTTCGTTTTCAACAAAGTCTCCATGATCGCAGTCACAGTATAGGTCGTTTCCGTTTTATTTACGACTGTGAGGCATACCCCATTGTGGGAGAGGCTTTGATCGATTTTGAGTTCGTTTACAAAAATACAATTCAGTGTAAGGTGAACGTTTTCGCGTTCTTTTTGGATGGCAATTACGGTGCCCATTCCTTCAACAATTCCAGAAAACATGTTGTACAATTTAAATTTCAAAACGAAATTAACTTTTTTATTTAGGCTGGAAACAAAAGAAATAAAATTGAAATACGATAAATCCGAAATATTTAATTATAGGCCTAATAATCAGCTATATATGAATTATTATATTTTTCATCCCTAATTACTTTGTTTTTGAAACCGTAACTTCATCCAATCTCAATTGATTAAAATCTTAATATTGGCATGGCAGGATGAACAATAAAACGATTTGAGTAAATTGCGCCCCAAAATTTATCGTTTATGGCAACTTCGCATACAACTTATCTTGGAGAGCTCAGGACTGAAAATGAGCACATCCGTTCCGGTGTAAAAATAATTACCGATGCTCCTGTTGACAATCAGGGCAAAGGGGAGGCTTTTTCGCCTACCGATCTGGTCGCTACTGCACTGGCTGACTGCATGATCACGATTATGGGGATCAAGGCCATGGAAAAAGGCCTTGATCTGACTGGCACAGTTCTCGAAACAACCAAGATCATGTCCTCCGAACCACGCAGGATTGGCGAGATCATCATTGAAATCACATTTCCGAAAAACAATTTTTCCGAAAAAGACAAAGCAATTTTTGCGGCAATTACAAAGTCATGTCCTGTCGCATTGAGCCTGCATCCTGAAGTCAAACAGACCATTCACCTCAATTGGTAATGGAGGTGCCCGATGCGAAAATCATCGCTTTTCTGAAAAAGCACCATGTCTTGACCCTCGCTACAACGGTTGACAATCAGCCATGGTGCGCCAATTGCTTTTACGCATTTAACGAGCAGTCGATGAGCCTGGTATTTACTTCAGGTTATGAGACCCGTCATATCAAGGAAGGGACACAGAATCCCAAAGTTGCTGGTTCTATTGTTCTGGAAACCTCGGTTGTTGGGAAAATTCAGGGAATCCAATTTTCGGGCGAGTTGTTGCTGCCAGAAGGGGAGATGGCGGATCAGATAAAGCATGCTTACCTGAAACGTTTCCCCTTTGCTGCCCTTATGGAAACGACTTTATGGGTACTTCGGATCGATTATGCAAAAATGACCGACAACCGTTTGGGATTTGGGAAGAAACTTATCTGGACAAGATGACATGGATGTATAGCCTGGCGCATGGGGCGAAGGGCATGGAGCAGAGAGCTTAAGGCATGGTTTAGAAGATGCTTGATGCTTAAGCATTTAAAGTTGTGCTCACTCCGAAAAGATAAAAAAAATGCCACTAAGACACAAAGTTTTCACAAAGATTTTCACTGCTATTTTCTTTTGGTGAAGCTCTTGAGCCTTTGTGTCAGAAGACGGCTTTTCGGAGTGGACTCAATTTTAAGGTTGTGATTTTTTTACTTGAATGTTTATAATCACGTCTTAGCTCTTCAAGCATGATTTTTTGGATCACAGTCTCTCCTTCTTACACTCCCCCCATCTCCTTCTCTTTTCAGTCGAACATATCTGGAATGTACCTGAAGGCCATCCTGCCTTGGTTCCTTTTAAGTTCGCTCCAACTGATGACATCAAAATCAATCGCTACTGTCGAACAGGTAGGCACATCGGAAGTGAAATCGTCCAATAAATAATTGAGGTAATAATAGATTGTGGGGTTATGGCCAAAAACGATCACCGTCTCTTTGTCGTCCTGCACTTCCTTGAGCATCGTCAGAAAGTTTTCGGGTGTCTTCCCACTGAAAAGCTTCTTCTCGAAAAGGATCGCCTTATGCGTGTAACCCAAGGCATCGGCATAAATCCTGGCAGTTTGTGTTGTGCGGACAGCGGGACTTGCGATGATCAGATCGGGTTTTATTTTTAACCTCTTTAGTTCCTGGCTGATTTTATAGGCATCGTCTTCTCCACGGTCTGTGAGGGTACGGTCGAAATCCTGATCATAACCGTAGGAAACACTTTTTGCATGGCGAACAAGGATAACTCTTTTCATAACTACTTTGATTAGATGCGATATAATAATCTTGCAGAATGGTGAATTCGGGAAATACCTATATATTCAGAATGTATTTTATAGATTATGAGGTAATTTCCTTCGATTAACTCTTTTATTGATTTCTCTCCGAACTCTGGAACAATTTTCCCAGATTCAGGAAAAATTTCAAGTTGTTGAACTCTTCCAATAATCTTATCAACTAAGCGAATAGCATACACACGAGACTCCCTGGAAACGTAATCATGAATATTTTTCAGGTCATCAAGAGCTAATTCAGTCCAGATAATCCTTACCATTGTTTCACAATTTCTTTAACTTGGTCATGTGGTATAGTAATGCCTTGTTCTATTTGCATTAAACCTTTTTCTACTTTTTCAATGAATATAAGCTTCTCCAAAAGTTTTTCCAATTCAAATTCTTGGGGAAGCTCTTTCATCGCTTCAATTACATTTTCTTTTTTCATTTCCCTTTTATTAAATATTTTCGTTACACGAAGATACAATAAGTAAAGTTGTTTTTAAGTTAAATCTAAAATAAAGGAGCTTTTACATTATCTCAAAAATAGACTACAAAAAACAACCCCCAACCAAAATTTAATTGATTGGGGATTCAGAGTTGTAAAATATTGATATAGTGTTATTTAGCCTTTTCCATCTCTTTCCAGACCAAAGCACTGGCACCAATGATAGCTACAGAACCTTCTTTGAGCTTTGAAGGGAGGATTTTTACTTTATTGCGAAAAACTGGAAGCAGGTGGCGTTCCATACTCTCTTTGGTCGGTTTGAAGATGTATTCACCCGCAGCAGCAGCTCCTCCAAAAAGGAAAATTGCCTCTGGGCTCAGGTAATGGACTGCATCGGCAAGTGAACGCCCAAGCAATTCGCCGGTATTTTGGAAAACCTCTTTTGCAATGGGATCCCCATTTTCGGCAGCATCATAAACAATCTTTGCTGTCATATCCGAATAAGGGACTTTTGCAAGTTCGCTCTCTGTTGCATTATATTGTGTAAGTAGTTCATAGACAGTGCGTTTGATCCCTGTTGCAGAACAATATGCTTCAAGGTGTCCGTAACCGCCACATCCACAAAGTCTTCCATTTGGTATGAGGGTTGTATGGCCAACTTCGCCTGCAAAACCATCGGCACCGTAAACAAGGTCACCGTCAACAATTAAACCACTTCCAAGACCTGTTCCCAAAGTGATCATCAGGAAGTTTTTCATCCCTTTTCCGCCACCATAGATCATCTCGCCCAAAGCCGCCGCGTTGGCATCGTTTGTAAGCTTGATGTGCTTGATTGCCGGGAAATTGGCTTGAATCAAATCGGCAAACGCCACTGCACCAACGAAAGGCAGGTTGGCTGCATTTTCAATGTTGCCTGTATAGTAATTCCCATTCGGGGCACCAATCCCAATACCAACGACTTCAATCTCAGGATTGATCTGCTGTACAGTTTCTATTGCAGTCTTTATCTCGGAAGATAGGTTTGCGATGTACTTTTCGATCAACTCTTCTGAAACAGCCCCTGTCATGGTGGGATTCTCCCTTTTCTG
This sequence comes from uncultured Bacteroidia bacterium, assembly GCA_903927965.1. Lineage (GTDB taxonomy): Bacteria > Bacteroidota > Bacteroidia > Bacteroidales > Prolixibacteraceae > JAAFHB01. Next base: position 18,440 of record CAIYPA010000556.1, read on the forward strand.
TGGAGTTGCCATTTGAGGTTTCTTTTCGTACAAGATATTCCCTTCATGGTCAACAACTCCAATTGCGGTATTCGTTCCGCCGACATCAATTCCAATTGCTACTTGTCTCATTGTTTAAATTATTGATTTATAAATGATTAAACCATATATGTAAATACTAACGAATTTTGCTTCCTTTTAATGCAAAGAAAGTAATATATCCAAAGCAAATAATCGGTACAAGCAGTGCTGCTTTAATACTTACAGAATCGGTAATTGCACCCATCACCAATGGGACAACCGAACCTCCAACGATCATTGTATTGATAATCCCTGAGGCAATTGGCATCTCCGAAGGATCAAGGTCGTTGACCGCCAATGAAAAGATGTTCGGGAACATGATCGAGTTAAAGAATCCGACAGAAAGCAGGCACCACATTCCGAATTGCGGTGGCAAAAGAAATCCGGCCAAAACCAACAGCATGTTTGTTGCACCAAAAATTCCCAATGATACATTTGCAATACCCCTTCCTAACATCATCAGCAGGAAGTTGATGATTGCTATCGTAAAGAAAATCAACCCATAAACAGGCTGAGAGTTAAAAATGAATTTTCCGTCCACAACCCCTGCCGAGAAGATAAACCATCCGACAAAAAAGGCAAATACCATGATAATCAGTGAGTATTTGTATTTTAAATCTTTTGTAAGGGTGCCAAGCAATACCGATCCAAAAAACCTGCCGATCATCTGTCCACCCCAATAAATGGCGGTCAATTTAACTGCTTCATCTTTTGCCATATCCAATAGCCCTGTCAGATAGTTGCTTACCTGTGAAGCAGTTCCAACTTCAGCCCCCACATAACAGAAAATGCCGATTGCACCAAGCAGGACCTGAGGTTTCCTCAAAGCCGACATCGAGGCGACTGTTTCATCCCCTTTAATTTCGGGCAATTTAATAAATAAAATTCCAATTGCAATGACAACGACAATAGATCCGATGATGATAAACGGCATTTTTACAAAATCGGCTGCCTGCTGCGCCGATGCACCATTTTTAAGTGCCAGGACTGCTGGAGCAAGGACCAAGATTCCAGCCAGATAGGGTGCTATCGTGGTACCAACTCCGTTTAATGCCTGGGTCAGGTTAAGGCGCGCAGGTGCGAATTCCTGTGGCCCTAAAGCTGCAACATATGGATTTGCAGCTGTTTGCAAAAAGACAACCCCTGTAGCCATTACAAATATTGCACCCAGGAATAATGGGTAGGACAATACAGAGACAGCAGGGAAGAATAGGTAGCTTCCGGTTGCCACCAAAAGCAAACCGGCAATGACACCGTTTTTATAACCGATCTTTTTTATGATCATTCCACATACAAAGCTAAAACAGAAATAGGCAAAGAAAAACACGCCGTTTACCAACTGCGCGAAAAAGTTCTCCCATCCGGGATAAAGAGTCTTCAGATCAAATGCAAGCTGCACCTGATCTTTCATTGCGATGTTGAAATTTGTAATAAATCCGAAAATAAAAAAGATCGATGCCATGAACGTCATGCCAAGGCGAAGGTTGCTGTTTGTTTTTTGTTCCATTAGTCGTTAAAATAGTAATAATTAATTCGTTTGGTACCCCTTTTGGGATTGAACAAAAATAGAAATTTTTCGTTAGGTTATCTTAATATATTCTATTTTTGAGTTTACAAATTTTAAAGACATTATTATGAACTATCTACCAAGGGATGATCGTTATAACAACAAGACAAATTATCGGCGTTGTGGCCGCAGCGGCATAAAGCTGCCTGAAATCTCACTTGGACTATGGCATAACTTTGGAGGTGTCGATGTTTTGGAGAATGGCCGCGATATGTTAAGGTATGCATTTGACCAGGGAATCACCCATTTTGACCTCGCCAATAACTATGGCCCACCTCCAGGTTCGGCAGAGGAAAATTTTGGCGTGATCTTTAAAAAAGATTTTGTCCCTTATCGTGACGAACTCATCATCTCCACAAAGGCTGGATACCTTATGTGGCCAGGGCCTTATGGCGAATGGGGTTCACGTAAGTATTTACTTTCGAGCCTCGATCAAAGCTTAAAAAGGATGGGTCTCGATTATGTCGATATTTTTTATTCACATCGACCCGATCCCGAAACCCCACTTGAAGAAACCATGATGGCTCTTGATCAGGCTGTCCGGTCGGGTAAAGCCCTTTATGCGGGTATTTCAAATTATCCCGCCGAATTAACAAAGAAAGCCTCAGAGATCCTTAAACAACTCGGTACCCCATGTTTGATCCACCAACCCAAATATTCAATGTTTGAGCGTTGGGTTGAAAATGGATTATTGGATGTTGTTGAAAATGAAGGAATTGGAATAATAGCTTTTTCCCCTTTAGCTCAGGGTCTATTGACCGACCGGTATCTTCATGGCATACCAGCCGATTCGAGGGCTGCCAAAGCATGGGGTTACCTTCAATTGGAGCAGGTTGATCCAGCCATTGCCAAGGTGAAGAAATTGAATGAATTGGCTTCTCTTCGCGGTCAATCGCTGGCTCAAATGGCGATTGCATGGCTTCTCAAAGACAAGAGGGTAACTTCTGTGCTGATCGGTGCAAGCTCGGTAGGCCAGTTGAAAGATAACCTGGCTTCCCAAAAAAACCTGTCGTTTTCAGTAGAGGAATTGATCACTATAGAAAACATCCTATCCGCTTAATGATCAGTTCTTTCTTTTTGGCAGCCAAATCAATATTGCCACTGTTTCTGGTGATCCTGATCGGCATTACTCTCGTTAGGCTAAAGGTTGTCCATCGGGGATGGGTGGATGTATTGAATAAATACGCCCTTTGGATCGGTTTGCCTTCGCTGATCCTGGTAGCCCTGGTACGCCTTGATTTTAAGTTCAGCGAATATTCCACTTTGATCGTAATGAATTCGGGATACCTTGTTTTTTGCACCTTACTGGCGTTTCCAGTAAGTGCCGTCCTCAAAACATCGGTGAAAACAAGGCAATCCCTTTTTCTGCTGCTGGGATTCGGAAATATTTCTTATCTGGGAATCCCTTTGATTGCTAATGCATTGGGATCAGAAGCACTTCCTTCTGCAATTCTTTTGTCAGGAGTTTACCCGATCTGGATGTTCACTTTGGCCATTGTGCTCATCGAAATGACCGGGCACGAGAAAGTTCATCTTGTGGGGATTTTGAAACGTCTTGTGACAAATCCCCTTCTGATCTCAGTTATCATCGGAATTATAATTTCAGGGTTAAAGATCCCGGTTCAAAGTACTTTGATCAAAACCCTTGATCTTTTCGGGCAATCGGTTACAGCAGTTGTTTTGCTATCGTTGGGAATTTTCCTTGGTTCGCAAGAGTTAGGTCGTTTGACGGAATGGTGGCCGGTATTTGGTTTGGTTATCGTAACCATGATCATCTTGCCTGGATTGTTCTATTTTGCAGCCAAAGGTTGGGGCATGAATAACCTCGAATTCCGGGCTTCAATTTTGGATGCCGCCATGCCAATGGGCCTGACTGCCTATGCGATGACAGAACAGTACCAGCTAAATGCGTTGTTGACAGGTAGGTTGGTGATCCTATCTACACTGCTGGCTGCAGTGATCCTTCCTGTCTGGATCGTAATTACTGCTTGATTCAGAGTTCAATTATCTATATATCAATCTATTGGCGACATGTGTCATTCAAAGACCTTTGAAAAATAGAGCATAGCGCAATCCTGCAAGGTTTTGAGTTTTAATTCTTCGGGAATTACAGCTGCGAGTGCTTTTTGGCGGAACAATGGCCATCCGTCCTTATCTTCACCATACCTTTCGACAAGTCCTTTCTCCTGATAGAGCGTACAACTCCCAAGGTTGATCAGACTGATCTTTTCTTCCTTGGTGAACTTCTGAAAAGTCAAACCTTTTTCCCTGATTCCAATCAGGAAAAGTACGCCGTTTAAATCTATATCTATTCCAAACTTCCCTTCCAGGAAGTCGCATAATTCATTCCAGCTTTTAAATGTTTTCATTCTTTATTTTTGCTTTTTGCTTTTATAAAAAGAGATAAGCCATAGTATTTCAAGAATCTTGAATAGGGAATCAACAGTTCCGAAACGCTAAAAGTTCTGATTTTATTCATTAGGTTAATCTATGATGAATAAAAAAAGGTTTATTTATTCATTATAGTTATACCTATGGGCAAATATAATTTGTAAAATCATTTTTAGGTTCTTTTCAGGACAGTTTTATTTGTTCCTGGTTTCGGTTATAGGCGCAAATATTATATTTTTGCGTTTTACAAATTTAATCGATGAATCCACTAATGGATTTATTGTTTTATAATACGGATTATGAGAAATATACGGATTGTTGATATCCTGAAGTCGGGCCAGGTGGGTACCGAAATCACAGTTAAAGGTTGGGTGCGTACCCGACGGGGAAGTAAAAATGTGAATTTTATTGCCTTGAACGATGGCTCGACGATTCATAATTTGCAGATCGTTGCAGATGTTGAGGCTTTTGGCGAGGAGCTGTTTAAGAGCATCAATACGGGAGCTGCCATTGGGGTGACCGGCAAACTGGTAGAATCCGGTGGTTCTGGTCAATCAGTTGAATTACAGGCACAAACGATCGAGGTGATCGGAGCTGCCGATCCCGAAAAATATCCGATCCAGCCAAAGCGGCACACGCTTGAATTTTTGCGCGAAATGGCCCACCTCCGTCCAAGGACGGCAACTTTCAGTGCAATATTCCGTATCCGTCATGCAATGGTATTTGCCATTCACAACTTCTTCAATGAAAGGGGTTTTTACAATGTGCATACGCCCATCATTACAAGTTCCGATGCTGAGGGGGCAGGCGAGATGTTCCGTGTTACGACCCTTCCGCCGAAGGATGCACCTTTGAACGAAGAGGGGGGAATCGATTATACCCAGGATTTTTTTGGCAAAGCCGCCAACCTGACAGTTTCGGGGCAGCTTGAGGGGGAATTGTTTGCGATGGCATTGGCCAGGATTTACACTTTTGGGCCAACATTCCGTGCCGAAAATTCAAATACATCGCGCCATCTTGCCGAATTCTGGATGATCGAGCCTGAGGTTGCATTTTTTGACCTGAACGACAATATGGATCTGGCGGAGGAATTCCTTAAATATTTGATCCATTATGCCTTGGAGCATTGTATGGACGATTTGCTCTTTTTAAGTGGCCGGTTGACCGAAGAGGAGAAAAATAAGCCTGCCGATCAACGCTCTATGGAGTTGATCGAAAAGTTAAGGTTCGTTGCAGACAATGATTTTGTAAGGTTGACCTATACAGAAGCTATTGAGATCCTGAAAAACTCAAAACAGAACAAGAAAGGGAAGTTCCAATATCCGATTACTGGGTATGGTACTGATTTACAGAGCGAACACGAAAGGTTCCTTGTAGAGCAGGAGTTTAAGAAGCCTGTCATCCTAACCAATTATCCAAAAGAGATCAAAGCGTTTTATATGAGGATGGACGACAATGGAAAGACCGTTTCGGCAATGGATGTACTTTTCCCGCAGATTGGCGAGATCATCGGTGGATCCCAACGTGAAGAGAGGCTTGAGATGCTTGAAAAGCGTATGGAGGAGATGAACATTCCGAAAGAGGATATGCAATGGTACCTTGATACCCGGCGGTTTGGCGGTTGTCCACATGCAGGCTTTGGCCTGGGGTTTGAGAGGCTCCTTTTGTTCGTTACCGGAATGGGAAACATCCGCGACGTGATCCCATTTGCCCGGACACCCAAAAACTGCGAGTTTTAACTGGCGACTGGCTGATAGCAACCGGGAGCGGATTTGGCGATACAAGATTTTTAAAGATTGACATGATATCCAAAATTAAGAAGCCCCAGAAGAGATGCATTTTTCCGGGGCTTTTCTTACTTTTTCAAACTACGAAAATTTTATCTAACTTTCGGACGTATATAGGTTTTACAAATTATGCAGAAATTAAGTCTTCAACAAAAATTACTTCAAAAGCTTTCGCCGCAACAGATTCAGGTAATCAAGCTTTTGGAACTTCCCACTTTACAATTGGAACAGAGGATTAAAAAGGAGTTGGAAGAGAATCCTGTTCTCGAAATTGAAAGTGAGGAGTATAGTTCAGGTGAAGATGAATATGAAAACGATTTAAAGACGAACGAAGACAAGGACAACGAGGAATTCTCGGTAAGTGACTATTTGAGTGATGAAGAAGATTACCCGTCATATAAATTGAATACCTCCAATACATCTAAAGATGATAAATTGACCGATCTTCCTTTTTCAGATGGGACTTCATTTCATGAGTATTTACAGGACCAGATCAGCATGGCAATGTTGAATGAACGTGAAAGTATTATAGCAGAACATATTATTGGAAATATTGATGAAGATGGCTATTTGCGTCGTGAAGTGCTGGCCATTGTGGATGACCTTGAATTTGCCCAGAATTTAAAGACCAACGAGACTGAGTTGATGAAAGTCCTAAGGATAATCCAGGACCTTGATCCACCGGGTGTAGGAGCCCGAAACCTTAGGGAGTGCCTGAGGTTGCAGATTTTCCGTAAAGGAGACCATAAACCCGAAATTAAATTGGCAGGTCAGATCCTCAGGGATGCTTTTGAGGAATTTACGCGTAAACACTTTGATAAGATTTCACGAAAGTTCGGGGTTGACGAAGAGACCTTAAAGGATGCAATTGATGAAATCCTGAAACTCAATCCAAAGCCAGGAAGTTCCTTTAGCAACAACATCAGTCATGGCAATCAGGCGATTATTCCTGATTTTATCCTTGAAGTTGTGGATGGTGAGCTACAACTCACACTTAACCAGAAGAATGTTCCTGAACTTAACATCAGTCGGCATTACTCCAACATGTTACGGTCCTATCAGGATAACCGCAAATCAATGACCCGCGATGCGAAAGATGCTGTTTTGTTCGTAAAGCAAAAGATCGATTCGGCAAAGTGGTTTATCGATGCCATTAAACAGCGCCAGGAGACCCTTATGCTCGTTATGACAGAAATCCTGATGTACCAGAAGGAGTATTTTATGGAGGGTGACGAAACTAAAATGCATCCAATGATCCTGAAAGATATCGCAGATCGCACGAGCCTTGACATATCAACAATTTCAAGGGTGTCGAACAGTAAATACATACAGACCCATTTTGGGATTTATCCACTAAAATATTTCTTCTCCGAGTCGATGCAAAAAGATACAGGTGAGGAAGTTTCTACACGCGAAATCAAATCAATTTTGCGGGAATGTATTGACAATGAGAGTAAAAGAAAACCCCTTACCGATGATGACCTGACTTCGATCCTCAATGATAAGGGTTATGAAATTGCAAGAAGGACTGTTGCAAAATACCGCGAACAATTGGATATTCCGGTGGCAAGGATGCGCAAGGAACTTTAGCCTAAGTAATGAACTTATAGCCAATTCCCTTTAAAGTACGGATATGATCATTTCCGATTTTTTCTCTTAACTTCCTGATATGTACATCAATTGTGCGGTCTCCAACGATAACGTTGTTGCCCCAGACCGATTTATAAATTTCGTCACGTGTAAATACCTTATCTGGTTTCGATACCAATAGCGACAAAAGCTCAAATTCCTTTCTGGGCAAGGTGAGTTCTTTACCATCTATTTTAAGGATATACCGTTCCTTATCAATCACAATATCACCAATGTTGAGGATTTTCTCATTATCATCTGTATCTGAAGATATTCCGCCTGATCTTTTAAGCAGTGCCTTTACGCGACTGATCAGGACCTTTGGCCGGATTGGCTTGGTAATATAATCATCGGCACCCGCTTCAAAACCAGCAATCTGTGAATAGTCTTCACCGCGGGCAGTCAGAAAAGCGATAACCACGTTTTTACAAACAGGAAGTTTCCTGATTTCTTCACATGCGGCAATACCATCCATCTCCGGCATCATCACATCGAGAATGACCAGATCGGGTTTTATTTTGCCTGCCAACTCAATTGCTTCACGGCCATTGCGGCCAGTATATACCCTAAATCCTTCACGTTGAAGATTATAGCTAACAAATTCAAGGATATCTTCCTCATCGTCAACCAGCAATATTCGCGGGGTATTGTCTTTATCTACCATGTGTTAAGTATGAAATGAATTTGAATATTTCTATGAATTAAATGTAGTATTATTTGGGACAATATGGTATCACTCTTTGGTTTTTTTTATTTGTTGCTTTTTTCGAGCATAAAAGTAAAGGTAGTCCCCTTATCCAATTGACTTTTAACATGTATTGTCTGTTCGTGTGCCTCAATGATGTGTTTGACGATCGAAAGGCCAAGGCCTGTTCCGCCCTGCATCCTTGACCTGCTTTTGTCAACGCGATAAAACCGTTCAAAAATACGGAGAAGGTCTTTTTTCTCAATGCCAATTCCGTCATCTGTCACCTCTATCAGCACCATGTTGTCCATGTCGTAAAAGGCGACATTAACTTTGCCACCCTTTTTGCCATATTTTATTGCATTTCCTACAAGGTTACTAATGGCCTCAAAAATGCGCTTTTTATCTGCCCTTACATTGACGGGCCTTGTGGCATTCACTGTGAGGACAGTATCTATTCTCCGGCTGTTGGCATCAGGCGATTCAAATTCAAAAACATCTTCTGTAAGTTTTTCAAGATCAAATGTTTCCATGTTCAACTTCATCTCGCCCGACTCAAGTTTTGTGATCGACTCAAGGTCTTCCACAATACTGATCATCCTGTCGATGCTTTTTTCTGTCCGTTCAAGGTAAAGCCTATTAATTTTTGGATCCTCAAGGCCACCATCCAACAATGTGAGGATATAACCCTGAATGTTAAAAATGGGCGTCTTCAGTTCATGTGAAACGTTGCCTACAAATTCTTTACGGTACTTCTCAAGATCGCGTAAACGGTCTATTTCCGCAAGTTTCCCTTCGGCCCAAAGTTTAACCTCCTGGTTCACCTCTGCGATAATGTCTTTGTTCCCTATGTTCAATTTCGTGTGCTTTTTCCCTTCTATAGGTACCTCCCTGATAGTTTTATAAATCGGCGTTATTTTGTCATTGATCAACACTGATAAGATATAAAGCGTTGTCAAATAAGTTACTATGGAAATTATTGGTACAAAAGCAAGCATAAGTGTCTTCAGTCCCATCCAAAGGGAAAAAACAACCAATACCGTTGTAAAAGCAGTTATGATTAGGGATAAGGTAATTGATAATTTTCGTGGGGTGCCCGATTTGATGAAGATCATATGCGATGATAATTTAGTCCTGAAAGATATTAAAAAAATTGGGACTAACGAAACTTTCCCTCAAACCCACTAATTAACGTTTATTTAATACGATAGCCACTGTTTAAAAGCCTGAACAAAAATAACTTTGTCAGTTCAAAAAAGACCAATTTTAATGGAAAAATTCTATTTGCTTTTAGGATTAATTTTAGGCGTATTTGGAACATGGGTACTATTGCAACGATTCTATAACCGAAAATTCAATCACAACAGTGAACTCATGCTTTCAGATATGGATGATTTTTCAGAAACTTCAATTAAAGCAGAGAATGTTTTGATTAAAACCAATGAAGACACTTTGAATGCCATCATCATGACTTCCAAAGCTTATTATCTTGGCATTTCGGGCTTTCATTCGGAAAACTCCAAGCTTTTGGGCGAGATCCAGACCGAAGTTGAAGAATTTAATCAAAGGGCCAAAGGACTTAAGGCAAATACTTACAGGGTAATCCAGAAGCTTCAGCAGGATTCCATTGAAACAGGGCATTACTATGTCCAGATCGTTGATTATTTGCGTGAAATAGCCCATTCGATCAAATATGTGATCAGGCCACTACACGAACATCTTGAAAACAATCACAAACCTTTTGCTGAGGATCAAAACGAAGACCTGGTCGAATTTGGTTCACAAGTCACCGATTTTTTAAACTTTGCTTTGCATATTGTCAAAGAATCAAGGTTTGGCCAGCTCGAAGAGTTGATAAAGAAACGCCAGGACGTATTGGATTTGATGAGGGAACACGAGAAAAGACAAATCAGAAGGATTAAAAAGAAAGAGACCAATAGCCGTAATTCGGTCTTGTACTTCGGGTTGATGTCAGAGACCAAGCACCTGCTTTTACAGACAGTGAATTTGTTAAAATCAACAAGGGACTTTGTTTCTTATACAAAATCCTGAAAGTGATGTGATTAAACTTTTTGTTTTTAGTTGAATATTAATTATTTGTTAATTATAAAACAAGCGATTTAATTTAAAATCTACAATTGGGTACATCGAATCGTTAGTTACTAACAAATGTTTGTTATAAATTCGCAAACTGAAAATAATGAGATTAATTTAATTTTATAAACTATGAATCTGGACAAAATTTTCGGATTTCTTGTTCCCAAAGATCGCAAGTTCTTTCCATTGTTCAATCAGGCAGCCGATAACCTGGTTTTGGCTTCAGAATTGCTGATCAAACTTTTTGGTGTTAACGATCTGGCCGAACGCGAAGAGTATATCCGCCTGATCAAAGAGGCAGAACACAAGGGGGACGACATTACACATGCCCTGCTTATTGAGTTGAATGGCACCTTTATTACTCCGTTCGACAGGGAGGACATCCATCAGTTGATTTCGACCATGGACGATGTAGTTGATTATATTCATACTGCATCAACTAGGATTCATTTTTACAAATTACCAACGTTTCCTATTGAATTTGTTAAAATTGCCGACTATATCCTCGCAGCCAACAAAGAGATCCAACTTGTGTTACGAAGCGTTAAAAGTGCATCAGATTTTCTTAAGTTTGCCAATTCCTGTGCCACAATCAGTACTTATGAAGGTGAGGTTGATTACCTATACCAGGAATACCTCTCTGAACTTTTTGAAAAAGAGACCAATGCCATTGATCTGATCAAGAAACGGGATATTCTTGCTTCCCTCGAAAAAGCGATCGACAAATGTGATGATGTTGCAAATGTCTTTTCCACCATTATTGTAAAAGTTTCCTAAATTTGCTTGTATTCTTCTTATTCGCCTAATTATAAGGTGATTAATTAGTTATGAAATAGGCCCAATATTAATTAGCAATTTATGAATTTTACCCTTTTAGTTGCCATTATCGTACTGGCTTTTATATTTGATTTTATCAACGGATTTCACGATGCAGCGAATTCTATTGCTACCGTTGTATCGACCAAAGTTTTAACCCCTTTACAAGCTGTTATTTGGGCGGCTTTCTTTAATTTTGCAGCTTACGCAATTTTCGAATTGAAGATTGCAGATACTATCGCAAAGGTTGTTGACACTGGTGCTATTAATCTACAGGTGATCCTTGCAGGTATTATTGCTGCCATAATCTGGAACCTGATTACATGGTATCTTGGCATCCCATCCAGTTCATCACATACCCTTGTAGGCGGTTTCGCAGGAGCTGCTATCGCTTATGCCGGTTGGGGTGTTGTACACTCTAACATTATACTAAAAATTGCCTCATTTATTTTTCTGGCACCAATTCTTGGGATGCTTATGTCCTATCTGCTTTCGATTTTGCTTTTATGGTCATTTAAAAGCTTTAATCCATTTAGATTAAAGCGTTGGTTTAAGGTAGGTCAATTGTTTTCATCCGCTTTATTTAGTCTTGGCCATGGTGGAAATGATGCCCAAAAAGTAATGGGAATTATTGCTGCAACACTGTTGGTCTATTTTAAGGCTGTTAATCCTGCTGACGTTCCCGCATGGGCCCACATTACTTACAATGCAGCCGGGAAAATTCATGCCATCCCACTCTGGATTGTTTATGGATGTTACACAGCAATTTCCGCCGGAACTTTGTTGGGAGGCTGGCGCATTATCCGGACCATGGGAGGAAAAATAACCAAACTTACACCATTTGAAGGGGTCGCAGCAGAAGGTGCTGGAGCATTGATGCTTTTTGGAACAGAAGCGTTTGGAATACCTGTCAGTACAACTCACACCATTACTGGTGCAATTATGGGAGTTGGTTTAACAAAACGGGTCTCAGCTGTGCGTTGGGGAGTCACCGTAAACCTGCTTTACGCATGGATTCTTACCATTCCGGTTTCGATGGGTATTGCCGCATTGATCTATTGGTTTTTCAAACTGATTAATTTTGGCTAAGGTATTATTTTTCCAGATCATGCGTGATTTTTAGATATTTAGGCCACTTTTCCAATATTCCGGGATAGTGGCCTTTTTAAACAGTAAATAGCACCAGCAATTGAAATTCTCTAAAACCCTGGTGGTGATTAACTGCTGTGTACTGGCGGCATTTATGTTAATCCATAATTTGTACTTCTTCCTCCTACCTGCTCCTTATTTCCACAGAATATCCAGTTGTCCGCTGGCTTTCAGGCAGTTCAGCCAAAAATTCCATAACTGCTTTTTGTTCGTCTCGTAATCAGCTTTTAGGCTTTGTAGGTTGGCTTCGTCGATGTTCAATGTTGAGGCGGATTCCTGTCCCTCCGTCACACGCGCCTGGGTTATGGCAATGGATTCGATACTGAGCGCAAGGTTTTCTTCCTGTGTTTTTAATTGAGACATTACACGTTCCATCTTCAATTTTGAGGTATATGCATCCTTTGCGTAAAGAGCTGATCTATCTTCCTTTTGTTGAGTGTATTGTGCGGACTGCAACCGGAGTACCTCTATATTTTTATGTACATTCTCTCCAAACAAGATAGGAAACTTAAAATCTATGCCAACATAACTAAGACCAAACCATGAATCGGTTTTTGTCGGGTCGAATTTATTGGTATATTGATTGGCCCCTAAAAATCCTTTTATGCTTAGGGTCGGCAGGCGTCTTGCCTGTTGTGATTTTACCTGTCTGACTGTGAGCTGCGACTGTAAATCCAATTGCTGCAATTCCGGAATAGCTTCAGCATCAGGAAGGAGACCCGAAGTTGTCAATTTGTATTGTTTTACAAAGCTGGAGTCTATGGCAAAATCTGATTTTTCAATAGCGGTTTCGCCTGTTAAAAATAGCAAATAGACTTTATCTTCTATCAATTCGGACAGTGCATCCTTTAGTAGTTGCACGGCATTGTTATGGTTGATCACCGACTTGTTCAGATCGGATTTTAACAATCGTTTTTCAACAAATTTATTATCAAGCAATTGATAGCTTATATAAGTCCTGTTTGTATCGGCAACGGCTGATTTGATTTTTGATTCCTGTAAACTTATTTCGATATAGGTTTGGGCAATCGTAAAGGCAAGTTCATATTCTGTTTGGGCCTGCGAAGCTACCGTTATCCGTTCCTGCAATTTCGCTTCATTAATTTGAGCGGGAATTGAAAAATCTATCAAGGGTTGTACAACTGTTGCGCCAGCCGTTTGCGACCATGTCGTTCCAAACCGGACATTCATTGTGGCATCGGCGGGATAACTGGAATTAAAAATACCAATTGGCAGGATTGATGTCTGTAATATGGGATTGTATAAATACGTATATTCAAATGAAACTTGCGGCCAGTATTTCTGATAAAGCGCTTCTGTTTGAAGCCTTCGGATAAGCAGGTCCGATTTGCCGGACTGCATATTTTTCCTGTTCAAAAATCCATTGTTGATTGCCTTGCTTAAAGTCAGGACATTCTGGCCTATGACTGGAACGGACAAGAACACCAGAATGGTTAAGATAATGAATGACCATTTCTTTAATATAAAGTAAATCAAGCCATTAAAGGTAAGTTTATTAATCTGGCATTTGAAACTATAATTTACAAACATGGCTTTAAAAATTTGAGAAACTTTCATTAAAAAAGTATAAGTAATCATTTCATGATCACCTGAAAACCGTAGCTGGTTCAACACTTCTTATCCTACTTAAAGCAAAGGATGCCCCGCTCAACGAAATCAGTCCAATTGTTGCGAACATGGCCAGAAGCATTAGCGGAGTGAAGGAGAAAATTAAGCCGGATCGCTCCACCCCTCTTCTGAACCCCTCAAGCAACAAGAGACCAATCAAAAAGCCTACAATGGAAAAGAGTAAAGCCTGTGTCAGGATTAACCGGCTTATGTATTTATTCCCGGCACCTATGGCTTTTAATGTTCCATAATCCTTCAACCGGTCGAGTGCGGAGGAATACATCGTTAATCCGATAATGAAAAACCCAGCAACCAAGGCAAAGATGATCAACGTTCCGGTGCTTAAAGCAATTCCACTGCTCATCAATATTTTCATTACAGAGGATATAGCCAGCTTTTTTGATGGCCATGCACGAACTCCATAAATGTGGGTATTGATATCATTTACAACCTTATCCACATTCTGACCACTTTCCAGGTTGACGAGGACAGCGCTGATGTTATTCACCGATTGATTGGAATAGAACCGGGCCCTTTCGATGGTGGTCACGCAAAAACTACTGCCGAAACCGCGGAAATCTTTTGTCTGCAAAGCAAAGAAGGCCCTTTTCCCATTGATCTCAAGGTCGGTGCCAAGGTCGATATTGCCCCCTAAATTTTTCTTTTCAAAATATTCAGCACTCACAGCCCCATCCAATTGCAAATCCCCGGTATTTCCTGCAATTATTTTATCAGGATCCAACACGGCATATAAATGGGTGGTATTTACGCCAATCAGTGTTATTGCACCACTGGTACCATTTTTGAAATTGCACGATGCGGCTGCAATCATTAGCGGAAAAGCTTCCTTTACACCGTTTATACCTTGTACTGCCCTAAGATTTCTTATATCCAACCTACCCAATTGATTGACATCATTGGTTTTGCTGTCAACTACCCAGATGTCAGCTTTTACATCTGTTGCCAAAGCACCCATCAGGCCCGAGAGAAAAAGGAATGTACCAAACTGCTGGCCTATCAAAAAGGTGCTGATCAGGATACCAACGATGACTCCGATGCTTTTCGCCTTGTCAAACCGTATGAATTTCCATGCAATTTTTAACATTGTCTTATTTTTTAAGATTACCGGAAATGTCAATCACACATTCAATTCTCGCGTTCAACAGTAATTTTTCGGTCTGGTCGAGCATCATTTTAATGGTCCTGACCCGCCGGTCTTCTTTCTCACCTGACTGGTCAGTAAACAAAGATTTCTTTTTCAGGAAGGAGTAGGTAAAATAGACAGTTCCGGTTGACAGGGTATCAATAGAACCTACATTTCTGATCCATCCTTTTTGCCCTACTGCAATTTTTCCGGCATACATCTCATCAATCTCGCACACTGCAATTGTTTTGCCTTCTGGGCTGATCTGGGCAAAGGATTGCTGGGTATTTACAGAACCGCCGTTTAAAACAGTCAACTCCAATATTCTTCCATTTACAGGTGAACAAATTATTTTCTGGTCCCTTTCCAACTGAGCCACATTTAGTGCAGCTTTGGTTTCATTTAACCGACTTTTTGAAACCTCGGCACTGGCCTGTAATCTTTTCAGGTTTGATTGAAATGACTTTAAACTGGTATTTGCATCATCTACTGTTTGTTGCGTCTCTGCTCCTTTTGACAGTAATCGTTGCAATCGCTGGAGTTCAGAATTAGCATTTTCATATTTCGCCTCATATTCGCCCACGCTGGCTTCATCCCCTTTAATCTGGGCTGCTTGAGTAGCCACTTCCTTGATCAACTGCTTTACTTTTGCGTCTTCCAACTGGTGGTCCAATTCCAATACATGTGTTCCTATACCTACTGAATCATTTTCACTCTTTAATATTTTCGTCACGATACCATTTACGGGCGATGACAATTGTACAATATCGTTCTCAGGGACAATCATTCCAACACCAACCACCTTGTTATTTGCTTTTTCAAGCTTTACTTTTTCAGCAGCAGCCTCCTTCTTTTTGTCGGCATTGTTGCATGATAGGAAAAATAAAAACAAGATTAAAACATAGAAACCTTTTTTCATGATTGGAAATTTATGAATGAGTAATTGCCTCTGCTGCAGGTTTATCAACGACAGCACCATCGAGTACGTAAACTATCCTGTCGGCAAAGGGTTCGAGTCGTGTGTCGTGGGTTACAACTACAACTGCCTTGCCTTGTTTGGCCAGTTGTTTTAATTCCTCCATCACAATACCGACACTGGCAATATCGAGAGAAGCAGTTGGCTCATCGCACAACATGATCTCGGGGTTAATTACCAATGCACGTGCAATGGCTACACGCTGCTGCTGTCCGCCACTCAGATCATTTGACAGGTTCTTCATGCGGTCGCCC
>CAIYPA010000557.1 GCA_903927965.1 uncultured Bacteroidia bacterium
CCGGTTATAAAAGCAATGACCCACCATATCCAGGCATATCGGGAATAAACATGAATTGAATCAGGCACCTCGGTATTTATCCCCGACCGGATCTTCAACCGCCAGATCAATACATTATCGATCAACATTCCCAGCAATGAGGAATACCCGATGATTCCATGCAAGGTGAAAATTCCTTTTGAGGATCCTGCAATCATAAAACCGGTCGCGATGATATCGGCGATGATTCCCATGGTTAAAAAAAGCAGGACTTTTGGCAATACTTTTTTGTGTTTCTGCTCCGTAAAAATACCGATCGTATAAAACAACAGGGCAAAAAATACCACCGAAGTCCCTACCATTAATAGTTTATTCATATTTTCAAATCTTCAAATCTTCAAATTATTTACTTTTCTCCCTGATCTCAACTCTCCTGATTTTTCCGCTGATTGTTTTGGGCAATTCGGTGACAAATTCGACAATGCGCGGATATTTATAAGGGGCTGTTACTGTTTTTACATGTTCCTGGATCTCTTTTGCCAGTTCTTCATTTCCTGGACGATATTCGGGCGCAAGAATGATCGTAGCCTTCACAACCTGCCCACGTATTTCATCGGGTGCTCCTGTAACCGCACACTCGATAACGGCATGATGCGTCATTAGCGCACTCTCCACCTCAAAAGGGCCTATCCGGTAGCCGGAACTTTTGATCACATCATCAACCCTTCCAACGAACCAGTAATAACCGTCTTCATCGCGCCATGCAAGGTCGCCGGTATAATAGATCCCATCGTAATGGCAGGAAGCTGTTTTTTCAGCATCCATGTAATAACCTGAGAACAAGCCAACTGGTATTTTTTCACAAGTGCGGATCACAATCTGGCCAACGTCACCATCTTCGCAATCGTTGTTGTCTGCATCGACAAGATGGACATCAAACTGAGGGGATGGGACACCCATTGATCCGGGTTTGGGTTCCATCCAGGGAAAGGTTGCAATCTGCAAGGTAGTTTCTGTCTGACCAAATCCTTCCCTTAACTTTAATCCTGTCAATTGATAAAAAGTATCATAAACCACTGGGTTCAACGGTTCACCGGCTACTGACGCCGAATTCAATTTAGAAAGGTCGTATTTTGAAAAATCTTCCCTGATCAAAAACCTGTAAATGGTGGGTGGTGCACAAAAACTTGTTATGCCGTATGCACTGATTTTGGAAAGCAGGTCATCAGGGGTGAATTTTTCAAAATCATAAACAAACACAGCCGCACCAGCCAGCCACTGTCCGTAAATTTTACCCCAAACCGACTTGGCCCATCCGGTATCGGAAACGGTAAAATGAAGCCCATCGTTCACAACATTTTGCCAGTATTTGGCAGTCACAATATGTCCCAAAGGATAGGTAAAATCGTGTACCACCATTTTGGGGTTGGCAGTTGTCCCAGACGTAAAATACAACAATGAAATATCTGTATTGGTTGGCGCATCTTCACCTTGTGGCACAATAAATGGCTGTGCGTTCTGAACCCCTTCATGGAAAGAGGTCCATCCGATAGGTGTAGGCTCACCAACTGAAACCAGTTTTTCAACCGTAGGCGATCCCGCCATGGCATCATTGATACTTTTAACAATTTCGGTTTCAGAAACCGAAATGATCATTTTTACACCGGCAGCATTGTTTCTGTATATCAAGTCTTTAGGTGTCAGAAGATGGGTGGCGGGAATACCAACTGCTCCAATTTTGTGTAATGCAAGGATTGTAAACCAGAACTCATACCTCCTTTTGAGGATCATCATGACCTTATCGCCACGCCCGATACCGAGCGACTGTAAAAAAGATGCCGTATCATCGCTTGCCTTTTTCAGGTCGGTAAATGAAAAATCGCGATGCAAGCCTTTATCGTTTACCCAGCAAATAGCCCTTTTGGTTGGACTGACACGGGCATATTCATCCACCACGTCATAGGCAAAGTTAAATTGCTCAGGAACAATAATTTCGAAGTTGTTCTGAAAATCTTCAAGAGATTCAAACTCAGATTTTTTAAGGTATTTTTCAAACATGCAGCTTCAATATTATAGGATTATGGCTAAAAATCTTGCAGGTTTGTTTTCTAGGGCCAACATACCGTGGGCAATTCCTGAATCAAAATAGATGGAATCGCCAGGTTCTAGGGTCATTTGCTTGGTGCCAAGGAAAAATTTCATTGTCCCTTCAAGGATGTAGTTGAATTCCTGTCCGGGATGTGAATTTAAACTGACTTTCGCATCCTCTTTTGGCTCCACTGTAACCACGAAAGGTTCTGCTTTACGGTTCTGAAAATTGCCAGCAAGTGCCTGATATTTATAGGAAATTCGCCGGTCAACGCCAACCCCTTTGTCTTTGCGTGTCAGCGTATAGGAGTGCATATGAGGTTCTTCACCGGTAAGCAATGTCGTTATTTCAAAATTGTATTGGTGTGCCATCCTATGGATCAGGCTTACTGGAATATCGATTTCGCCACTTTCATAGTTCAGGTACTGTTCCTTTGATATTGAACAGGTTAAGGCAGCTTCATCAGGGGTGATTTCAAGCACTTCCCTCATTCCACGAAGCCGGTCTGCAATTTGTTTAATTTGCTCATCCATAAATCGTATCGGTTTTGTGATTGTTATTTTGTATTGTTGATTTTATTGTACGAAACCAATAACCCACGGATCAATGCGGACGAGAAACCCTGATGTTCCATTTCGTTCAGGCCTGAAATCGTGATCCCTTTTGGTGTGGTCACTTTGTCAATTTCCTGTTCGGGATGGTGGCCTGTTTGCAAGATTAGTTCAGTGGCACCTTTAACCGTTTGAGCAACGATTTGTTGTGCAACATCGGCACCAAATCCGATCTCTACACCCCCCTGGATTGCAGCACGGATAAACCGCAGGGCAAACGCAATACCACAGGCTCCCAAAACAGTAGCTGCCGCCATCAACTCCTCGTTGATAAAGATCACTTTGCCCAGGAATTCAAAAAGTTCCTTGACCAGCTCTATTTGCTCAGGGGAGCAATCGGGGGCTGATATCATGGTCATCGATTCCTGAAGTGCAACCGCTGTATTGGGCATGATCCTCAGGGGAATCGCTCCAACTGGCAACAACTCTTTCAATTGGGCCAGGCTGATCCCGGTCATTAATGAGGCCACAAGCTGGCCCGGTTTGATCACCGGTTTGATCTCTGAGATCACTTCAACAGCCTGATAAGGTTTTACGGCAATGATGATCATATCTGCCTCTGCGACAGCAATCCGATTGTCTTTCTCGATCCTGATTCCCTTTACCGCCAAATCATCGAGCAATTGTACCCGACGCCGCGAAACCGTTAGTTTGGAGGCCGCAATACCGGCCTTCAGGAAGCCATCGGCAACAGATCTCCCCAGATTTCCACCGCCAATAATGGCTATTTTTAGATTTTTTACTTCCATAAAAATTGTAACTTGTGCAAGTAATACAAAACTTGCGCAATTTACAATTTTTTCAGTACCCTTAAAAGCGCATCAATAAAATGATCGACCTGGTCTTTGTTTAGGATTAACGGGGGAAGGATCCTGATGGTATGGGTTCCCGTAACTCCTGTGAATATTTTTTCATCGAACAACAACTGCTTCCTGATGGCGGCAATCGGAAAATCAAATTCGAGCCCGATCATCAGTCCTTTGCCGCGAATCTCCTTGATCTGAGGAATTTCAGCGACTTTTGACAATAAATAGTTCCCAACTTCAAGGGCATTTTCAACAAGGTTTTCAGTTTTCATGATGTCAAGGACAGCAATCCCGGCTGCACAGGCCAGGTAATTTCCACCAAAGGTAGTCCCCAACATTCCCGACCATGGCTTGAGTTCAGGATTGATCAGGATTCCCCCAATCGGAAAACCATTTCCCATCCCTTTTGCAACGGATATGATATCTGGTTGTATATTAGCATATTGATGCGCAAAGAATTTTCCGCTGCGTCCATAACCTGATTGAATCTCATCGAGGATCAAAATGGCACCATATTTCTTGCACAAGGCAGATGCTGCCTCAAGAAAAGCAGGTTCTGGTACACGGCACCCACCAATTCCCTGGATCCCTTCAACAATCACAGCCGCAACGTCACCGGCCTGTAGTGCTGTTTCGAGGGCTGGAACATCATTGAGTGGGAGGAATGTCCGGTTAACGGTATCATTCAAGGGGGAGATGATCTTTGGATTGTCCGTAACGGCCACTGCTGCCGATGTTCGTCCATGAAAAGACTTTTCGAAAGCAATAATCCTTGCTTTGCCGGTATGGAAAGAGGCCAATTTTAATGCATTTTCATTTGCCTCTGCCCCAGAATTGCAGAGGAAAAGCGCATAATCAGGATAACCCGTAAGCTCTCCAAGTTTCAGTGCCAGCTCATCCTGCATTGGATTTTGGACCGAATTGGAATAGAATCCTATCTTGTTCAGCTGATCTGTAAGTTTCTTTACATAAACCGGATGAGAATGACCAACAGAAATAACTGCATGGCCACCATACAAATCAAGGTATTCTACACCATGATCATCTGTAATGGTGCATCCTTTTGCTGATACCGGTACGATATCAAAAAGGGGATAAACATCGAAAAGTTTCATTTCTGTGTAATTTAGAACCTCGTCACAAATGAGATTATTTTTTAAAATTAATTTTCCTGCTTAACTAAGATGCGGCTGGCGGCTAGCTGCTGGCAACTTGCGGCTGGAAGGCCGACTGGAGACCGGAGAAAGGATAACGGAGAAAGAAAAACGAAAAATGGATATTAGTGAACGTGAACGGAAGACTGTGAATTTGAAAGCCCAAAAATATTTAATTGCTGTAAATCAAACATATAAATTCGAAACAACCTATTTTCAAATCTTCAAATCACTTAATTTTCAAATTTTCTTTCCCAGTCTTCCTTCTCCGGTTTCCATGCTCCATGCTCCCTGCCCCCTGCCCCTTGCTAAAACCCTATCCCCTTCAAATTCAACGCACATCGTTCGTCAAGCCAAAACATCAGGTTCATGTTCTGGACCGCCTGGCCCGAAGCACCTTTGATCAGGTTGTCGATGCAGGAGATGATCATGAGCTTATTGCCATGTTTCTCAAGGTACAACAATCCTTTGTTTGTATTCACCACCTGTTTCATGTCGGGATTTTCAGAAGCCATGTTCACAAATGGATGGGAGGCATAATAAGTTGAATACAAATTATTTGCATCGTCCAATGTCCCTTCAAACTTTGTGTAAGCGGTTACAAATATTCCACGCGTATGGTTGCCCCTAACGGGGATAAAATTCACATCCTCCTTAAAACCAGGTTGTAATTGACGAAGACTCTGACAAATTTCGCCAAGATGCTGATGTTCAAAAGCTTTGTAAACCGACAAATTGTTGTCCCGCCAACTGAAATGTGAAGTTTTTGTTGGGGCTTGCCCGGCACCTGTGGAACCGGTGATGGCATTGATATGAACCTCATCGATCAACAAACCTGAAGCTGCAAGTGGCAACAAAGCCAATTGGATTGCAGTGGCAAAACATCCGGGATTCGCAATTCTGGAAGCTGCCCTGATCTCCTCACGGTTCAGTTCCGGCAAACCATAGACAAAATTGTTCCCTTCGCGCTTCAACCTGAAATCATGGCTCAGGTCGATAATTTTTACCCTTTCAGGGATATTTGTATTGTTCAGGTAATCAACCGATTTACCGTGCCCTGAACACAGAAACACAACATCGGCATCTTCAAAATTCACATCGCTGAAAACCAGGTCGGTATCGCCCAACAGATCGGTATGTACTGCCGGGATGGGCTGACCATTGTTGCTGCTGCTTTGGATGTATTTTAAATCCACGAATGGGTGGTACAGCAAAATACGGATCAATTCGCCTGCCGTATATCCTGCACCGCCAACAATCGCAACTTTTATTTTTTTCGCTTCCGGCATTATTTCTTGTTTACGGAATGATAGATCTTTAACTGGTTGGCCAATATTTTGGTGAACCCTTTGGCATCATCTGCCGTCCATCCCTTGTTCATCTCGCCATATTGGCCGAATGCGGAATTCATCAGATCGTGTTCCGATTCGATACCAACCAATTGGAAATGATAAGGTTTCAAATTGATAATGACTTTCCCTGTCACATTTTCCTGACTGTTTTCGAGGAACTTCTCAATGTCGCGCATGACAGGTTCAAGGAACATCGCCTCATGCAGGAACATCCCATACCAATTGCCCAACTGCTCCTTCCAGTATTGTTGCCATTTGGTAAGCGTATGTTTTTCAAGCATTTGATGTGCCTTGATAATCAACAGGGGTGCTGCAGCCTCAAAACCTACACGTCCTTTGATCCCAATGATTGTGTCTCCAATGTGCATATCGCGGCCTACTGCCCACGCCGAACCTAATGTTTCCACTTCGCGGATCGCATCAACCGGATTGTAATAAGTCTTCCCATTAACGCTCCTGAGTTGTCCTTTGAGGAATTCAAGGGTAATTTCTTCTTCGCCCTCTTTCTGAAGATGGGTTGGATAGGCCTCCTCTGGAAGGGTCTTGTTGCTTTTTAGGGTCTCCTTGCCACCGATGCTTGTTCCCCAAAGCCCTTTGTTGATGGAATAGGCCATCTTTTCATAATTGGCAACGACACCATGCTCGCGCAGGTAGTTGATCTCATCCTCTCGCGACAATTCAAGATCACGGGTTGGGGTAATGATTTTAATTTCGGGAGCAAGAACCTCAAATGCAAGGTCGAAACGGATCTGGTCATTGCCGGCACCCGTACTTCCATGGGCCACATGGGTCGCCCCGATGCTTTGGGCATATTCGATCACCGCGAGGGCCTGAAAAATGCGTTCTGAACTTACCGAAATCGGGTAGGTATTGTTCCTGAGCACATTTCCAAAAACCATGTACTTGATCCCCTTATTGTAATAATCGTTGGTGACATCGATGGTCTTGTGCGACTTTGCACCCAGCGCATATGCTTTTTTCTCAATGGCAACCAGTTCCTCTTTTGAAAAACCACCTGTATTGGCAATGGCCGTATGGACCTCCATCCCTTTTTCAACTGCCAAATACATTGCACAGAACGAAGTATCCAATCCTCCGCTGAACGCTAAAACTACTTTTTCCTTCATGATAATATTTTTATTTTAACTCCTTCATTCCTTCATTAAGAGCTACTTTCCCAGGACTATGATTTTTTTCCAATCGATTGCCCCGAAATTCAACTTTTCATTTTTACGCTTTTCGAGCCACTCCTTGTAGATTTTAAAGGGTGTCTTGCGTTTTTTCTTTTTGACTTCCCATGCTGGGTCATAGATCATCCCGGTACAGAGGCATTTTGTTTTGTTCATGCGCAGAAGAATATCGTAATTGACACAACTTTGGCACCCTTTCCAGAATTGCTCATCATCGGTCAGTTCAGAAAAAGTGACCGGACGGTAACCCAATTCTGAATTGATTTTCATTACAGCCAACCCAGTCGTCAACCCAAACAACTTTGCATTTGGGTATTTTGAACGTGAAAGGTCAAAAGCCATCAGTTTGATACGACGGGCCAGACCATGACCCCGGTAATCCCAATGGACAATCAATCCTGAGTTGGCCACATACCGGCCATCGTTCCATGTTTCGATGTAACAAAACCCTGCAAATTTTTCGCCATCAATCGCTATGATCGCTTTGCCTTCCGAAATTTTGGTGGCAATGTACTCGTGGGTCCGTCGTGCAATACCAGTCCCTCTTTCCTTAGATGCCTTTTCGATTGTATCGTTTATCTCGTCAACATAACGAAGGTGCTGCACCCCGGCAACCACCACCTGAATATCAGGTTTAACATGAATATCTTCTTTCTTGCTGAATATCATTATTTTAGTTTTTTTTATTATTAAAATTTACTTTCAAGTCGTGGCATGATTGACTTTAATGCCTGAACCACATCGTGGCGTCCTACGCCTTCGCGCATAATCAGCAGAATGGTGTCGTCACCAGCAACCGTCCCAATAATTTCTAGCGGATTGGCTTTATCGATCAGGATCGCCACGCTATTGGCATAACCAGGCAACGTCTTGATAACCAATAGATTTCCTGAGAACTCAATACTGACAACACCGTCTGCCATAAAATCGAGCCGGGAAACCTCCGATGCAACTTTCTGTTCGACGACTTTGTTCTCAATGAGGCGATAGATGTAACCGTTTTTGGCATCGCTCACTTTCATCACCTGCATGGATCTTAGGTCGCGCGAAAGGGTAGCCTGTGTGACATCGCACCCCCGTTCCTGTAAACGGATTTGCAATTCATCCTGGCTACTGATTGTTTCCTGCGAAATTATTTGCCTGATCACTTCGATCCTTTGTGAACGATTCTTCATGAACGAATATTTATTCTATCAAAGGTGCAATTATATGCATAAATTTTCATTAATTATTCATGTTATTGCATATTTATTAATTTATGCACCGAATATTAAATTAATATGAATATTTATAAAAATCCTTGAATGGTTTGGTTGGTTTACAAGAAAGATTTACCTTTGCGGCTGTGCGACATCAAGAAAAATATCGAAGATGAAGACGCCAAAGGATGCGTTTTTACTACTGATCAAAAGGTAGTGAAAACGCATTTTTTTTGAACATTAGATTGTGAAAATAGTTAACCAGAGAAAAATATACAATAATGCGAAAAGTTAAACTGATTCTTGAAGACGGAACAGTGTTGGAAGGAAAATCGTTCGGCTATGAAAAATCGGTTGCGGGAGAAGTTGTATTTTATACGGCAATGACCGGATATCCCGAAAGTCTGACTGACCCTTCCTATACCGGACAAATACTTGTTTCGACCTATCCGCTGATTGGGAACTATGGGGTTCCGAAGGATTTGATGGAGAATGGGGTACATAAACATTTCGAATCGAACAAGATCCACATCACAGCACTGATTGTCTCTGATTATTCTGTAGGTTTCAGTCACTGGAATGCCATGATGAGCCTTGGCGACTGGTTAAAATCCCAACATATACCAGGACTCTATGATATTGATACGAGATTACTTACGAAGATACTACGTGAAAAGGGATCGCTATTGGGAAAAATTGAGTTTGAAGGCGAAGAGATCGGCTTTTTCGATCCAAACCTTGTAAACCTTGTAGCCATTGCCAGTACGGATACGGTTGAAACCTATGGTGATGGTGAACACAAAATTGTTTTGGTTGACTGTGGCGTAAAAAACAACATTATCCGTTGCCTTCTCAAACGCAATGCCACTGTAACAAGGGTTCCCTGGGATTATGATTTCACCAGTCTGGATTATGACGGACTTTTTCTGACCAACGGCCCCGGTGATCCAACTATGTGCGACATTACCGTTAAACACATCCGAGTAGCAATCAATCAAGGCAAACCAATTATGGGGATTTGCCTTGGAAATCAATTGCTTGGACTTGCAGCAGGGGCTGAAACCTATAAATTGAAGTATGGTCACCGTAGCCATAACCAGCCGGTGTTGTTTAAAGGAACCAACCGCTGCTTTATAACCTCCCAGAATCATGGGTTCGCAATTGCCGATGAAACTCTTCCCGAAGATTGGGAAACGCTGTTTGTGAACGTGAACGACAATACAAATGAAGGGATCCGCCACAAAACGAAACCTTTCTTTTCTACCCAATTCCATCCGGAAGCCTCTTCGGGCCCGGTTGATACGGAATTCTTGTTCGATGATTTTATTGAAAGTGTAAAAAAAACAAAGGAAAATAAATGATAAACACACTCATCAAAAAAGTAATCGTCCTCGGTTCGGGGGCATTGAAAATCGGTGAAGCCGGTGAATTTGACTATTCCGGTTCACAGGCGTTGAAAGCATTAAAAGAGGAGGGTGTCTTCACAATCCTGATCAACCCGAATATCGCCACAATCCAAACTTCGGAAGAGATTGCCGATAAGATTTACTTCCTGCCTGTAACAGCCTATTTTGTTGAGAAAGTGATTGAAAAGGAAAAACCTGACGGCATTTTGCTCGCATTCGGTGGTCAAACTGCATTGAATTGTGGAGTTGACCTATTCAGGCAGGGAATCCTTGAGAAACACAATATTAAAGTCGTTGGTACTCCGGTGCAGTCGATCATCAATACCGAAGACCGGCAGATATTTTCAGATATCCTCCACGAAATAGACGTCCTTACCCCAAAAAGTGTGGCATGCGATTCAATTGAAAAAGCCAGGGAAGCTGCCAAATTTTTAGGATTCCCCCTGATTATTAGGGCAGCCTATACCCTTGGTGGCTTGGGTTCAGGGTTCTGCTCAAACGAAGAGGAGTTGAACAAACTGGCAGAGAATGCTTTCAGCTATTCGCCCCAAATCCTTGTTGAGGAGTCGATCAAAGGATGGAAAGAAGTTGAATATGAAGTCGTTAGGGACTGCTACGACAATTGTATCACGGTTTGTAATATGGAAAATTTCGACCCGCTCGGGATCCATACCGGCGAATCGATTGTGGTCGCCCCATCGCAAACCTTATCGAATGACGAATACCATAAATTGCGTGCCCTTTCGATCAAGATCATCCGCAAAATCGGGGTAGTTGGGGAATGCAATGTCCAGTTTGCTTTGGACCCAAACTCTGAAGATTACCGCGTAATCGAGGTAAATGCAAGGCTTTCAAGATCTTCTGCATTGGCTTCAAAAGCAACAGGTTATCCGCTGGCTTTTGTTGCCGCGAAACTTGGCCTTGGTTATGGTCTGCACGAACTCAAAAATTCTGTCACGAAAGTGACAACCGCTTGTTTCGAACCTGCCCTTGATTATGTGGTGGTGAAAATCCCACGCTGGGACCTCAACAAATTTGTGGGGGTTTCGAAAACGCTGGGTTCCAGCATGAAATCGGTAGGCGAAATCATGGCAATCGGACGTTCCTTCGAAGAAGCCATCCAGAAAGGGATCCGCATGGTGGGTGTTGGGATGCATGGGTTTGTGGGCAACCGTGGCGAAATGGAGATCACGGATATCGATGGAGAATTAAAAAACCCGACCGACCGCCGCATTTTTGCCATTGCTGAAGCTTTGCACAAAGGCTATTCCGTCAATAAAATATGGGAAATTACGCGGATTGACAAATGGTTCCTTCAAAAACTTAGCAATATTTATGAACTTAGGAATGAGCTGATTGAATACAATAAACTTGAAGAATTGCCACCCGAATTGTTAAGGATGGCAAAGAAACAAGGCTACTCCGATTTCCAGGTTGCCAGGTTGATTTTCAAAACAATGGACCATGCGATTCATGCCGAATTGCTTAAAGTTAGGGCTTTTAGAAAGAAATTGGGTATTACGCCCGTTGTCAAACAGATTGACACTTTGGCTGGCGAATACCCGGCAAAAACAAATTATCTGTACGTCACTTATAATGGAATTGAGCATGATGTTGAATTTGAGCATGATAACAAATCTGTCATCGTACTTGGTTCCGGAGCCTACCGGATTGGGTCGTCAGTCGAATTTGACTGGTGTTCTGTAAATGCAGTGGCGACAATCCGCAAGGAAGGTTTCCGTTCGATCATGATCAACTACAACCCGGAGACCGTCTCGACAGATTACGATACCTGCGACCGTCTCTATTTTGACGAGTTGACACTCGAAAGGGTACTCGACATTTGTGACCTTGAACAGCCATTGGGCACGGTCCTTTCAATGGGTGGGCAGATCCCGAACAACCTTGCGATGAAATTGCACGAACAGGGTGTCCCAATTTTGGGGACGACTGCCGAGAAGATCGACAATGCCGAAGACCGCAATAAATTCTCCGCAATGCTCGACAGGTTGGAGGTTGACCAGCCACGTTGGAATCAATTGACTACAATTGAGGATATTAATCGATTTGTGGATGAAGTTGGTTTCCCTGTATTGATCCGACCTTCCTATGTCCTTTCGGGTGCTGCCATGAATGTTGTTTCAAACAAAGACCAGTTGCACCATTTTCTCACGTTGGCGACCCATGTTTCAAAAGAACACCCGGTTGTGGTGTCGGAGTTCATTGAAAATGCGAAAGAGATTGAGGTGGATGCTGTTGCAAAAGATGGGGAGATCGTGGCTTATGCGATTTCCGAACACGTCGAGTTTGCAGGGGTACATTCGGGGGATGCAACGATTGTTTTCCCTCCTCAGAAGCTCTATATTGAAACCATCAGGAGGATCAAGAAGATATCGCGCAAGATTGCCAAAGCACTTGAAATTACAGGGCCGTTCAATATCCAGTATCTTGCAAAGGACAACGATATCAAGGTAATTGAATGTAACCTGAGGGCTTCACGGTCATTTCCATTTGTATCTAAAGTCTTAAGGACCAATTTAATAGAAATTGCTACAAAGGCGATGTTGAATGTACCGTTTGAAAAACCGGACAAGTCATTGTTTGAATTGGACTATGTTGGCGTAAAAGCACCGCAGTTCTCGTTCCACCGTTTGCTGAATGCCGACCCGGTGTCGGGTGTGGACATGGCTTCAACTGGTGAAGTGGCCTGCATCGGTGAGAATTTCTACGAGGCATTGCTGAAGTCAATGTTGTCGGTTGGTTACCGGATCCCTAAAAAGAGCATCCTGATCTCTTCGGGTCCAACAAGGGGCAAAGTGGAATTGCTGGAAAGTGCAAGGATGTTGAAAGAGCGTGGTTTCACAATCTATGCAACAGGGGGTACGCATAAATTCTTCCTTGAAAATGGTGTTGAGACCGAGCAGGTTTTCTGGCCTGACGAAGATGACAAACAGCCCAATACACTTGATTTGATCAAAAGCAGAAAGATCGAAATGGTCATCAATATTCCCAAAGATCACACAACCAGGGAGTTGTCGAATGGTTACCGTATCCGCAGGAACGCTATCGATTTTAATATTCCGTTGATGACAAATGCAAGGGTTGCAAGTGCCTTTATCTATGCGATCTGCAAACTTGATCTGGACAATATTTCGATCAAGGCTTGGAACGAATACAAGTAGGGACGGGGCTTCGGCTCCGCTCAGCCACCGGAGAAAAGGAGGACGGAAAACGGGAGAAGGGAAATCTAAAACTGGGAACGGAATTCAAAACAAAGACCCATAATATCAGGGGAATAAAAACTACTTGACATTATGGGTCTTCCTAATTCGTGAATTCGTGGTCATATTTTACGATTACAGATTCGGCTGTTTGGTCTGGCGAAGAAATAGGTTGTTTTTTAATTCAGTTTTGACTATTCCTGAGTTTTAAGAGAAATGCCTAACATCCAATTACTTCAATGTCACTGAAATAGAAATCGGTGATGTAAAGAGCTGGATATTCCGTTTTTCCTGAAGGCTCAACAGCCGTGACGACCAGGTAAACAAAGGGTATTCTTTGTTCAACACCGAAACAATGACATTTGCATCTACAAAAATTCTCATCGGGTCTGATTATAATATCCATCTTTCAATTCTTTTCTTGAACGTCTTTTATAGACTGCTTCCCCGTCAGAAACACGGTTCACCCAATCAGATACATGGAAATCCTCAATGGTTTTATAATTTCCGGAAGTGATCTGCCGGTATAGGAATTCGGTCAATCGTGATAGACTGATATAGTTGTAGGCAGCAAATTCCTTTGCTTTCTCAATGACTTCCTGATCAAAACGGAGGGTAAGGAATTGTCAATATATAACATGCTCAATAATTAAATTTATTTAGTTATCTTTGTCGAAAACGACAATGGAAACTAATGACATTATTAAGACTCG
>CAIYPA010000558.1 GCA_903927965.1 uncultured Bacteroidia bacterium
CGCAAAGGATCATATAAATAAGACTTTGCGTAACTCCGCGTGCTTTGCGAGACACTTAAAAATATTTCGCGCAAAGACCGCCAAGGCCGTAAAGAGTTCAATAAACAAGACTTTGCGTAACTCTGCGTACTTTGCGAGACATAAAAAATATCTCAAGCGAAGCTCGCCAAGACCGCAAAGGATATAATCAATTAATTAGCAAATATTTATAAAATGCGTAACATCCTTCTGATTCTCCTTTTCCTATCCCTACAAAGCAAGGCAGCGGAACCTGTTTACTTGTTTTCCTACTTTATCGACAACGGTCAGGACGGCTTGCATCTGGCCTACAGCAAAGACGGACTAAAATGGGAAACCCTAAATGACGGCAAATCGTATCTGACACCCACTGCAGGAGTCGATAAACTGATGCGCGACCCATTTATCCTTCAGGGTAAGGACGGTTTGTTCCACATGGTTTGGACATGTAGCTGGAAAGAGCAGCAGATTGGATATGCTTCCTCCAAAGACCTGATCAACTGGTCGGAGCAAAAATCGATTCCTGTAATGGCCCACGAACCGACTGCCAAAAACTGTTGGGCACCCGAGATGGTCTATGATCCTGAAAATAAAAATTATATCATTTTCTGGGCCACAACAATACCTGGCCGGCATTCGGATGTTGCCGGTTCAGAGACAGAAAAAGGGTTGAACCACAGGATGTATTGCACCACAACGTCCAACTTTCAGGAATTTAGTCCGACAAAAATGTTCTTCAATCCCGATTTTAGTGTGATCGATGCGACCATCCTGCCAAAGAACAACAAGTTCTATCTATTCCTGAAGAATGAAAATCCAAACCCACCCGAGAAAAACATCCGGATGACCGTATCGGAACACGCTTCAGGCCCCTATCCTACCAACGTTTCGGCTCCCATTACAGGAAAATATTGGGCGGAAGGCCCAACGGCACTTGAGGTTGGGGAATATGTCTATATCTATTTCGATAAATACCGCGATCACAAATACGGGGCCATCCGGTCAAAAAACCTGAAAGATTGGGAAGATGTCTCCGATCAGGTCACCTTTCCCAAAGAGGCCCGCCACGGCACAGCATTTAAAGTATCCGATAAAATATTCAAAAATTTAATCCAACCCAAATGACCAGACCAAAGCATTTATTGACATTTGTTACCATATTGTTGATTAGCAATGCATTTGCCCAAAATCAAATTTCAGTTTCGGGATTGACCTGCGAATCGAAAATTAATCCTGTTGGCATCGAAATGAAAAACCCGCGCTTGAGCTGGATCATCAGCTCCTCGGAAAGAAATACAATTCAATTTGATTATCATATACTTGTATCCGACAGTCCTGAAAAGCTCCAAAATAATATCGGGAATATATGGGATTCAAAAACTGTGAAATCCGACCGTTCAATCCAGGTCGAATACAACGGATCTCCTTTGAGTTCTGAGAAAACCTATTACTGGAAAATAAAGGTGACCAACCAGAACGGCAAAACAACCGAGTGGAGTCAAACTGCAACCTGGCAAATGGGACTTTTGTTGGCCAGCGATTGGGAAAACGCAAAATGGATCGGTTATGAAAACCTTCCCGATTCGATGAAGGTCGTACCTGCAGTTCATGGCAATGGAAAGGAATTGGGGAAAAAAGCAATCAAAAGGACCATCATCCCACAGTTCAGGAAAGAATTCAAAGTTGAGAAGAAAATTCAAAGTGCAAAGTTATACATCAGTGGTTTAGGTCAATACGAAGCCATTGTTAATGGGCAAAAAATTGGAAAAAGTTTCCTGTCGCCCGGTTGGACATTTTACGACAAAACATGCCTTTACAATACTTACGAAATTACTTCCCAGCTTCAGCAAGGTAAAAACGCAATTGGTGTGATTGTTGGGAACGGTTTTTACAACATCAACCGTGAACGATACACAAAAATTGTGATCGCATATGGAATGCCAAAGATGATCTGTAAATTGAAGGTCAACTACACCGATGGCACTTCGTCAACAATTGTTTCCGGTACTGAATGGAAATGCACACCTTCAGCAATCACATTTACAAGTATCTATGGCGGTGAGGATTATGATGCGACCCTTGAACAAAAAGGATGGGACCAGCCGTCATTCAATGATTCAAAATGGAACCCGGCCATCCTAGCCACGGTCCCAACAGGAAAACTGACTGCCGAAACCGATTATCCGGTCACTGTCAATCAGATCATTAAAGTAAAAAAAATTGAGCAGCCTCAACCTGGAAAATACCTTTACGATTTTGGCCAAAACTGCTCGGGGATTGTGCAATTGGTCGTATCAGGAAAAAAGGGGGACGTCGTGAAATTAATTCCCGGAGAGCTGATCACCAAGGACAAGAAGATCAACCAGAGGGCATCGGGAGACCCCTATTATTATACTTATATTATGAAGGGCGATGGAATAGAAGTCTGGAGGCCCCAATTTTCCTATTATGGTTTCAGGTACGTGATGGTCGAAGGTGCTGCCCCTGAATTGGAAAAATCGAATACTGGTTCAGCCAAAATTCTTGATTTACAATTGCTCCACACCTGCAATTCCGCTCCGAAGAACGGTGAATTCTCATGCTCCAACCAGTTGTTCAACCAGATTTATACCTTAATCGATTGGGCTATACGCAGCAACCTGCAAAGCGTCACCACCGATTGTCCACACCGTGAAAAGTTGGGATGGCTCGAACAAACGTATCTGATGGGCGCTTCGATGCATTACAACTATGCCTTGTACCCACTTTATGTGAAAGCAATCCGCGATATGATTGATTCACAATTGGATAATGGGTTAGTTCCAGATATTGCGCCCGAATATGTCCCATTTGGTGGCGGTTTCCGCGATTCACCCGAATGGGGAAGTGCCGGAGTCATCCTTCCGTGGATGGTATGGCAATGGTATGGCGATCCTTCGATATTAAAGGAAGCGATGCCGATGATGAAGAAATATGTGGCTTACCTTGGCACAAAAGCCGATGGCCATATCCTATCGCACGGTTTGGGCGACTGGTTCGATTATGGCCCCAAATCGCCTGGAGAAGCACAGCTTACACCCAAGGCATTGACTGCCACAGCCATTTACTATTATGACATCCAATTGTTGACCAAAATGATGGAATTAACCAACAATCTGGACGACGCAAAGAAGATGGCGGCACTTGGCGAGGAAGTCAAAAAAGCTTTCAATGCCAAATTTTTTAATAATCAGACAAAAGTCTATTCGACCGGAAGCCAGACAGCAATGTCTATGCCTTTGTGCGTCGGATTGGTTGAC
Source organism: uncultured Bacteroidia bacterium (assembly GCA_903927965.1). Lineage (GTDB taxonomy): Bacteria > Bacteroidota > Bacteroidia > Bacteroidales > Prolixibacteraceae > JAAFHB01. The sequence goes on from CAIYPA010000558.1 coordinate 3,297, forward strand.
GAGAAAGATCGTCCGGAAGTATTCAAAAATATGGTAAATTCTATAACCGATTCTGGCAAGAAGCTGACAGCCGGTGATATTGGTTTCCACTTTCTGGTAAAGGCACTTGAAGAAGGTGGCGGTTCGCAGTTATTGTTTGACATGAACTTTCGGGACGATGTGCCGGGATATGGTTTTCAATTGAAGAAAGGGGCAACCGCACTGACCGAATCGTGGCCCGCGCTCGAAGAGGTATCGAACAACCACCTGATGCTGGGACATTTGATGGAGTGGTTTTACACCGGCCTTGGCGGGATCAAACAGGAGGAGAACAGTGTAGCTTTTAAGAATATTGTGATCCGTCCTGAAATTGTAGGCGACATCACTCAGGCTAAAACAACTTACCAATCGCTTTATGGACCGATCAAAAGTGAATGGAAGAAGGAGGCGAAGACTTTGGAACTCAAGGTTTCAATCCCTGTAAATACGTCTTCAACGATCTATCTGCCAACGAATAACCCATCTTCCGTAACCGAAGGTGGAAAGAGTATTGCAGTTTCAAAAACTGCTGATGGCAAATCATTCTGCAAAGTGGGGTCAGGGAATTATGTCTTTTTAATGGGAATCTGATGCGATTGAAACGTGATCGCGAGCAATTTTGGAATTTGCACGATGTCAATTTATTAGGTGGATCGACTGTTTTGATTACCTTTGTGGCCTTTAAAAATTGGTTACATTAAACAAATTCATGAAGCGTATTATTGAATACAGAAGGTTATTGGACATTGCTCCCGACACAGATTTGAACGGATTAAAAAGCACATACAGAAGTTTGATCAAAGAGTGGCATCCCGACAAATTCGTTGATGACGAAGAACGGAAAGCAGAAGCTGAAGCGAAAAGCAAGCGAATTATTGAAGCGTATCACTTCCTTGTTAGCATCGCACCTGAAACGCAAGCCTTTAATTTTGATGTATATACAAATACGACCAATAATTCAGGTATTGACGATTATGAGTACAAAGGGCAAACACTAAAAATCACATTTCAGGATGGGAGCGTTTATGAGTACTTTGGAATTCCCAAAAATATTTTCAACAAATTTTTAAATTCCCAGACATTGGTCAGGTTTGCCAGAAGACATATTTTCTATTCCTATACTTACAGGAATATCAGCAAACAAATTGCATAAATCGTTGATGTATTGATTATTAAATAGTTATCAGCAGCCTGACTTCTAAAGGAGGTTAGTGATAGCCTGACTTCAAGTCAGACTATCACTATTTGAAGATTTTGATGAATCACTCCAGAACCTTATTAGGTGTCAGATTGACAATTTTATCATGAAAAACAGGAACAGTTGACCGGAATGCCCCGAGATGAAGGTTTTCGTGATGAACTTACTTTTAACAATATCTTTCATTATCTTTGTATGATTCTAATGCAGTAGTGATGAAAAAGATACCTTATGGGATAAGTAGTTATGACAAAATAAAATCTGAAGACTACTATTTTGTCGATAAAACAAAATACATCCAACTCATCGAGGAAAAGGGTTCGCCCTATTTGTTTTTCCTCCGTCCCCGCCGTTTTGGGAAAAGCCTGTTTATCTCAATACTCGAACACTACTATGATATAAACGGAGCGGATCAATTCGATCGGTTATTTGGCGATACCTACATTGGCCAAAATCCAACACCCTTAAGAAATTCATATCCTGTGTTGCGTTTCAATTTTTCGATGGTCAAAACACAAGGGACTATCGAACAGCTTAAGTATGGTTTTTGCCTGAATGTCTGGGTAGCACTGGATGCTTTTATTTCAAAATATAAAACCAGGTACGGTTTGGATGAAGAAATTTCAAGAAAAATTGAAAGTCAAATTGATCCCGGGGATATGTTGCTCGTCTTTCAAAGCGAAATGAAAAGGAAACATGTTTCGTTCTACATGATCATCGATGAATACGATAATTTCGCGAACAATGTCCTGATGGAGCATAATGAAGAAATTTATCGGAAAATTACCCATTCTGGCGGTTTTCTGCGCAATTTTTTCACCCTAATCAAAGGGATGACCGATAGCCGGGAAATCGACCGGCTCTTTATTTCCGGGGTTTCTCCATTGGTAATGGCCGATGTGACCAGTGGGTTCAACATAGGCGAGAATATTTCGCTTTGGCCCGGTTTTGCCTCAATGGTAGGCTTCAACAGGGAAGAACTTAAGGGGCTTGTTGACTATTATCTTCCTGACCAATACGAAACTCTTTTCCCTTTACTATCAGAGTGGTACGACAATTACTGTTTCGATGAAAACTTTATTGAAAACAATATATTCAACTCAATTTCAATTTTATATTTTCTAACTGAAAGTCTGGCTTTGCAACGGGTTCCGTTTAATTTGATCGATGAGAATTTGCGTACCGATTATGGCAAGTTGCGTTTCCTGATTATCAAGGGGGAAAAATTGAATGGCAATTTCAATATCCTTAAAGAAATTGTCGAAACGAATCAAACGGTAAGTATCTTGGTAAGGAGTTTTGCCCATAATGAGTTGATTGATGAAGAGAAATTTGTATCCTTGTTGTTTTATCTCGGACTCGTAACAATTAATGGCGTTTCGCCAACGAACGACTATACTTTTATAATTCCGAATAAGTTGATCCGAAGGTTGTTATGGGAGTATATGCAGAAAGCAATGGTTGATGCCTTTGCCTTAAAAATCAGTAATAATTTTCTTAAACAGGCTTTTGAGAAAATGGCCAAAACCGGTGAATGGAAACCGGCCTTTCAATACATTGTTGACAAATTTTATGAAGCCGTCTCGGTCCGGGATTTTACATTCCACGAAGAAGGTTTGAAAACGTTCCTTTTAGCCTGGCTGAACCTGACAAATTTGTATGATGTGGTCAGTGAAAAAGAAAAGAACAAAGGTTATGCTGATATTTGCCTCGAACCCGACCGGAGGTTTACCGAATATGTCAAATTCGATTACATTATTGAGCTGAAATACCTGAAAGCCGAAGAAATCGAAAAGGCTGAAAAGGAAGAGGTTGCTGTAAAACAGGTTATTAAAACTGCATCTTCACAATTGTTGCAATATGCTGCAAATAATAAATTCCAAACCATCAAAATCATTGTAGTGGCTTCTGCCACGAAATTGTTGTACATGCAAGAATGTAACTGTTGAAAATAGACCATTAAATATCAACCATTTAACCAACTCATACTTGAAATTAATCGATGAAAAAAGTATTCATATTCATTATCCTGGCCACTATTTTTATCTCTGTAAGTGGAGAAACTTCAAATCCTTCTACGACTAAAGGAGGGATTGATTCTCAGGCACAAACCCCAAAAGTAAAAAAAGGCAAAAAAGATATCCACTATTGGAAAAAAATGGCCGAAGGGATGAGCCGGGCATTGACAACCCGTTTCTGGGGAGCCAACTTCAAGGAATACCCTGAAAGATATTACTTTAATTATGGTAGTGATTTGTCCAACATGACCACAAACCATTATTGGCCTCAGGCACATGCGATGGATGTGGTTGTGGATGCTTATCTGAGGACTTCAGACAAATACTATCTCAACTTTTATCCATTATGGTGGACAGGGGTTCCGAAATTCAATTTCTCGGGCAAACCAGAAGACCGTTGGTGGAACGTTTTTGTGGATGACATGGAGTGGATTACACTTGCCCAATTGCGGATGTTCGAATCGACAAAACAGGAGATGTACTTCACCAAGGCAAAACAAATGTACAACGATTACATCTTTCCAACGTGGGGACCTGAAGATGAGGCTCCATGGCATGGTGGGATAACCTGGAAAACAGATGCCAAAAAATCGAAGAACGCCTGTTCCAACGGGCCGGCTGCAATTATCGCTGCAAGGATTTATACGATGTACGATAAGGTTTCGACCCCCGACAAGAAGCCAAAGCAAGCTTATCTGGACGAAGCGATTAAAATCTATAACTGGTTAAGGGACAATTTGTACGATCCAATTGAAGGAAAAGTCTGTGACAATATGAATGCAACCGGGAACATCAGCAAGGCAATTTACACTTACAACCAGGGGACATTTATCGGTGCAGCCCACGAACTTTACGAGATAACAGGCAACAAGCAATATCTCGCTGAAGCAGTTAATGCCGCCAATTATGTCATTGACCACATGTCCGAAAACGGGGGTGTCCTCAACAATGCAACCTCGGGTGACGGGGGATTGTTCAATGGGATCTTCTTCCGTTATTTTGTCAAGCTAATCAATGAACCCGATCTGGACAAAGTCAACCACGAAAAGTTCCATCGTTACATCACCAATTGTGCCACCGTGATGGCCGAACAAGGCGTCAATCCCGAAACGATGCTTTACGGAGGCAACTGGCACAAAGCACCAGCCTCCACGGATCCGGTGGCATTAACACCACAATTGTCGGGTTGTATGCTGATGGAAGCGATGTGCATCCTCAAACCGTTGCATAAAAAATAAGAATCCCCTAATTTTCATATGATGAATAAAATAATTACCTGCCTTGCAATAATTATATTATCAAGTACTTACCTAAATGCTCAAAAGCAACTCACCGACTTCGTAAATCCATTTTTAGGGACAGCAACCTTATGGGACAGCATCGACATCGGTTACAGGCCAACACACCGGACATGGGGTGCGGAAGCATTTCCTGGATCATCGGTTCCCAATGCCATGGTCCAGTTGACGCCTGTCACAAAATTCCACAGTGGTTCGGGATATCAGTATGAAGACACTGTGATCTATGGATTTGCCCATACAAGCAAAGGACACTGGAACTTATGCCATATCCCATTGTTGCCGGTAACCGGAACGGTTTCACCAGATGACTATTGCTCTACTTATAGCCATAAAAACGAGTCTGCCCATCCGGGTTATTACCAGGTTTATCTGGAACGGTATGGCATCAATGCAGAGTTGACTTCAACACTAAGGTGCGCATTCCATAAATATACTTTTAAGCCGGGAGTGAGCAAGAAATTGGTTGCTAATCTCTTAATGTCGAATGAAGAAGTAAGGGGCTGGGATATCCGTCAGGGAGGCGACAATGTTTTTACCGGTTATCAGGAAACTGGCGAAAAGATGTACTTCTATGCTGTTGCCAATCACCTGATCAAAAAAATAGAATCGCTGAAAAAAGAGAGCAGGGAATTATCTGCGGTCAATTTTATAGATTCCCCCAAACCGCTGGAATTGCAAATCGGATTCTCGTTCGTCAGTGTTGCCAACGCCAAAGCCAACCTCGAAAAAGAGATGCTGGGCAAAAGCTTTGAGCAGGTAAGGCAGGAAGCCACAAAAACATGGGAAACCTTATTGTCGAAAATTGAAGTAACAGGAGGAACCGAAAGGCAAAAAGGTTTGTTTTATTCGACTTTGTACCGGTCGTTCCTTTGGCCAGCCTTGCGAAGTGATGCGAACATGGATTATACCGATCGGAATGGAAAGGTCGTGAACAATGGCTTCAATTATTACACCGAGCCATCGTTATGGGACGACTACCGGAATAAACTGGTCTTACTTGGATTGCTATCACCCAAAGTTACCGCAGATGTGATCAGCTCGTTGATCGACAAGGGTGAGAAAACCGGGTGTATGCCCACTTTTTTCCATGGTGACCATGCAGCACCCTTTATCGCAGGGACTTACCTACGCGGGATCAGGAACTTCGATGTGAAAAGTGCCTATAAACTATTGTTGCACAATGCCACGCTGGAGAACAAAAGCAGGCCCCATATTCTGGAATACATCGAAAAGGGGTATATTTCGGAACCAGACCTTGCAAATCCTGTACTTCAAACCGTTGCAAATGCCGGGGTGACCAAAACCCTTGAGTATGCTTATGATGATTATGCAGTCGCTCAACTTGCAAAAACACTGAAAGATACAGCCAATTACAGGATGCTGATGATACGGACCAGCAACTACAAAAACATGTTCGATCCATCGACCGGATTTATGAGGGGAAAGTTGGCGAATGGCGATTGGATCAAGAATTTCGATCCGGAATTTGTTTATTATGAATACATGTACCGCGAAGCCAACGCCTGGCAATCTTCTTTCTTCGCGCCCCACGATCCCAAAGGGTTGATTGGCCTTTACAAGACCAAGGATGATTTTGAGAAAAAGCTGGATGGGTTGTTTTCCACACCCTTTAAAGGTCAGGAAGCGGATAATATGTCGGGGTTTATTGGTCAATATTGCCATGGAAACCAGCCCGACCACAATTTCCCTTACATGTACTATTTTATTGGGAAACAGCAGAAAACACAGGTTATCCTGGATAGTCTTATGAATCACTACTATGATATGGGAAAAGAGAAACTGGCTTACGCCGGAATGGACGATGCTGGTGAAATGTCTTCTTGGTATGTGTTCAATGCCATGGGGTTATATACCTTCTCACCCGCTGATCCAGAGTACATCATAACGGTACCAATTTTTGATAAAGTTGAGCTAAAGCTGGACGAAAAGACAACCTTTACAATCCTAAAAAAGAATTCAGGCAAAAAAATCACCAATATTTCGTATGGAGGCAAAAAGATAAACGGCTACTTTATCACAAATGATGAACTGAAAAAAGGGAGGAAATTGGTGATCACAACTGAATAGGGGATGTTTAATGACTGTAAATCCTTTCGCAAGCTTCGTCATATTCTTTTTCAGTTCTTAATATTTTAGTCTTCATATTTTAGAATTTTATCCAATTCTTCTGAAGTCAAACCTTTATCGGACATATCAATTCTCAGTTCATTGAGAAATCTAAGATAATCATCTGTTTTCGGATCTGTTTCTCCTTCATCTACTTCAATAACTATTCTTTCCATCTTACAAGAATCATTTTATCCAAAAATACAAAAAGAAACTTTATCAGATCAAAACTCCAAAAACTATTTATTTCGATTAAACTTTCTCCTACAAAAGTTTTTTATTCAAAGCAAAAATAAATAAGGTAAATAAGGTTGGGGAGGAATGGTAACCCGTTGGCTACTAAGGTTAAGATGAAGAAGAATAAGGTTCTTTTGAAAACGGATTCAAACCTTATTTTCCCTTATTTCCCCAACCTTAATAGCTAGGATAATGAATGGGGGAAAAGCTTATTTACCTTATTTTCAATTGGATGAAGGTACTAACCTACAAATTCATGCCAAACATCTAATCAAATAGGTCTTTTGCAGCCCACTATCATAAAAACAGCATTCACTGAAACGTAAAGAAACACGTTCCGTGTTTCTTTACACAACTAATCCAGAATGCACCTGACTGAGTAGCCGTAGTGCTTATTGATGTTGACGCGATAGATAGAGGGACTTATATAGCTGATGTAACGGTTCCATTCGGATGTTGATCCTATATTAAATTCCCCTCTACGTGGTACCACTGAATAGGCCCACCATGCACCATTTAATCCCATATAGTCAAACTTACTCTTTTCGACCCGGCCACCACCAGGAAGGGCTGTGAAACCATTATTGTTAGTCGCACCTTGATTTGGATCTTTCCAGTGTGCCGTACCCGATTCTTTCAATTTGCCACCTGCTACACCTTCGCCATTAAGGAAAATTGTAAGAATTGTCCAATCGGCATCTGTTGCAACATGCCATCCAACAGGCGCAATGTTGCGGATGTCAGATACTGCATACCAATTGTATAAAGCTCCGTATGTTGATTTATTTGCTGAATTATTGTTGTACCAGCAATATGCACCGGTATTTGAAGATGCCCATTGTGCATTATTTATTACATTTGGTATTGGTTCGCCATTGCGGTATTTGGTAGTTTTCAGGTTTTCAGCCATCCAAATCTGTGTGCCAATTTTCACAGTACGATAAACATTACCGTCAATATCGGTAACTTTTTTCTGAGCTTTTAAAGCCAAAGGAAAAATAAGTAGAAATAAAAGTGAAGTGCAATACATCAAAATCCTTTTCATAGATTAAATTTTTAAATTATGGTAATTCAAATATGCAAAAAAAATTGATCATCTGCAAGAAAAAGAGCGAAATATTTTGGGATTGTGAAGTATTTTACTTAGAGCTTTGATAAATTCTCTAATAGGAGAAATCTCAGTATGGTTAATTATTTTGGATCTGTAGAATTCGGGTATTATAATCAGTGCATGCAATTGAATTCGGCGTTGGTAGGAAACCAATTGATTAAGGTAGGCAAAAAAAAGCGGCCCTTTCAGGCCGCCTTTTTAATATTCTGTTATTCAAGCTCATGTACAACCAACCCCGACCTGAGTTTGGGTTCAAACCATGTGGTTTTGGGAGGCATGATGTTGCCGGAATCTGCAATGTCAATTAACTGCTTCATGGAGACGGGATAGAGCGCAAAAGCTACTTTCATATCGCCAGAGTCCACCCTCGTTTTCAGTTCGCCCAAACCGCGGATACCACCGATAAAATCGATGCGCTTGTCAGTACGGAGGTCTTTGATCCCAAGGATTTTATCAAGAACCAGATTGGATAGGATCGTAACATCCAATACACCAATGGGGTCATTATCATTGTAACGACCCTCTTTGGTAACCAGCTTGTACCAATCACCTTCGAGGTACATGCTGAACGTATGCAACTGGTCCGGTTTGTAAATTTCACTTCCTGCCTTTTGGATATCGAAATCGATCCCGATTTTCTCAATCAATTCTTCGGGAGTCAAACCGTTCAGATCTTTGACAGTGCGGTTGTAATCGATGATCTTCAATTGGTTGTCGGGAAAATGGACTGCAAGGAAGTAGTTGTATTCCTCATCACCAGTATGGTTCGGATTCTGACTTCTTTTCTCCTTCCCTACCAATGCAGCAGCAGCCGTACGGTGGTGACCATCAGCAACATAGGTGGCAGGTATTTTGGCGAAAAGATCAACGATTTTAGAAATGGTCACATCTTCATCAATCAACCAAAAATGGTGGCCGAAACCGTCATTTGCAACAAAGTCATATACAGGTAATTGCGTTTTGACTATGTTATTTACGATTTCATCCAATTCCTGAACATAAGGGAATGCAAAGAACACAGGCTCCATGTTGGCATTGGTGATCCGGACATGTTTCATGCGGTCTTCCTCCTTGTC